>JAYYRS010000252.1:0-7264 GCA_036126975.1 Myxococcota bacterium | reverse complement strand
CCGGGCCACGGCCTCATCGAGAGGCAGCGTGGTCTGCTCACCGGACGTCATGTCCTTCAGCTGTACGGCGTTCGCAGCGGCCTCGTCCGGACCCACCACCACGACGAAACGCGCCCCACGCTTGTGCGCCAGCTTGAACTGCTTGCCGAGCTTTCCCGGTTTGTAGCTGACCTCGACCCGCTGCCCTGCAGCACGAAAGGCCCGGGCGGCAATGAGCGCATCCGGCGCGCGCTGCGCATCGAATACGGTGACGAAGACATCGATGGACCGGTCGAGGTCCGGGAACATCCCGCGCTCTTCCATGACGAGCAGGATGCGCGCCAGACCAAGCGATACGCCGACGGCAGGAATGTCCCGCCCGCTGAACATCCCGACCAGACCGTCGTATCGGCCACCACCGGATACCGAGCCGACACCGCTGTCCGGAAGCTGCGTCTCGAACACCGGCCCCGTGTAGTAGTCGAGCCCCCGGGCCAGCGTCGGATCCACCCGGACCCGGCCTGCCGGGACACCCAGCGCCAGGCAGAGCGCCTGGATCCGCTCCAGGCCTGCAACGACGTCTTCACAGCCCGGCACGGGCGCACCGTCCAGCAGCGCGAACACCCGGTCGATCTGGGCAGACTTGAAGCCGCGTCCAGCGAGCTCCTCCGCAACGCCAGGGCGACCGATCTTGTCGATCTTGTCAATGGCCGTGATGAGCGCAACCTCCTGGTCCGCCGCGCCGATGTCCGCAGCCATCCCCCGGAGGAGCCGACGGTCGTTCAGACGGATGACGTGGTCCGTGAATCCCAGTGCCGTGAGCGAGGCATCCACCACCGCGAGACACTCGGCTTCCGCGAGTTCGCTCTCCGTACCGACGATGTCGACATCGCACTGGAGGAACTGCCGGAATCGACCCTTCTGTGGCCGGTCGGCGCGCCACACGGGCTCTACCTGATACCGCCGGAATGGAAGGGGAAGGCCCGGATTCATGGCGATCACCCTCGCCAGTG
This sequence comes from Myxococcota bacterium, assembly GCA_036126975.1. Taxonomy (GTDB): domain Bacteria; phylum Myxococcota_A; class UBA796; order UBA796; family UBA2385; genus JAYYRS01. The sequence goes on along the minus strand of JAYYRS010000252.1, from coordinate 6,272 downwards.
GGACGGTCAGATCGTAGCGGAGGGCCTGGTCGACCTCGCCCCGCTCTCCGCCAGCGCCGCGCTTCAATACCTTGAAGATCAGCTTGTCTCCTTCATCTCCATACTTGCCAGTCAGCGTCTCGATCCGCTCCATGGCGGGCGTCTCGAGAGGCTCGAAGCCGTAGGAGGTGAATACGCGCCGCACGGTGTCGATCACATGCAGGCGGCGTCGCATGTCCGGCGGAAGCAGGTCCCGCATGCCCTTGGGGAGGTGAACGTTGGCCATGCGCCCGACTAACCGACCCCAGCAAAACCGGAGCGGGGGACGACTCCCGCTATGCTGTCGGCACGCCCACGCTCCCGAGAGCCTCCTCTTGCCTCCAACCTCCGCGACCACAACGCCGGCAGGCGACCCGGACGCCTCCCGCGAGGCCGACCAGCCGGTTCTTCGCATTCCCGGCGATTCCGGTCATGCCGACGCAAAGGCCGACCCGGTGGCCGCGCAGACGAGCCGACTGGACGATGCCCTGGACGCTGCGCGTGAAGCCATCGCGCAGCTTCAGCATCAGCGCGACATCGCGGACCGCGCCATGGCAACCGGCGCCGCCCGGCTCGACGACCTTGCGCAGCTTCACGCCGACGCGAAGCGGACCGCGCTGGACCTCCAGGCCGAGCTCGCCGAGGTCCGCAGGGCGCGCGCACGCGCCGACCTGGACCGCGACGAAGCCGTCTCGGCCCGCCACCAAGCGGAAGCCGGCCTCCGCGACGCCACGGCATCCCGCGATGAAGCGCTCGCCCAGGTCGACGCAACACGGGCACTGCTGGACAGGGCGGACGCCCACCGCAAGGCCGCGGAGGACCGCGCACGGGCGGCCGAGGCCGCCCTCACCGAAACCCGCAGCCAGGTCGAAGCAACCATCCAGCGGGCGGTCGCGGAGGCGGAGGCACGCGCCGCCCAGGCCATCGAACAGCAGGCCAAGGTGGCCGAAACCCGAGCGGCCGAGGCCATTCAGCAGGCCGAAGCACGCACCGACGAGGCCATCCGGAGAGCGACAGCCGATATCGAACAACGCGCAACCGAGACCGAGCGCGAACGGGACCGTGTCCAGAAACTCCTCGAGAAGGCACAGGCCAACACAGCGGCCATCACACAGGAGCTCGAGGTTGCAGCATGTCGCGCCGACATGCTGCAGGCCGATGCGACCACCCTCCGAGTGGAAGCCGACCGGAACCGCGCAGACCTCGCCGTCATGGCGACCGCGCTCGACGACGCCCTTTCGGAGGCGGCCGAGCACGCGAGGGACGCGGTCCACGTTCGCACATGGGCGACGGCCACACGGCGGCGAGCCGCAGAGACCGCCACAGAGCTCGCGGTCATCACCGGGCGACTTGCGCGGGCCGACGCCGAGCTGGAGCAGCTTCGTCGGGAACGGGACCGCAGCGAGGATGCCCTCGCGCGTCTGCAGCGTGGGTACACACCGCAGACCAAGCTCGCGCGCGCGCTCCAGCGCGCCGCGGACCTCGAGGCCCAGGTCGAGCAGGCCGAGCGGGCCCGGCAGGCAGCCGAAGCGGCCGAGGCGCGGGCACGCCGGGACCGCGATGAGGCGCTGGCCAAGGGGAACAACGAATCCACACCGCCAGAGACAGCGGTGAACGGAACCCCTCCCCACCTCATCCCTCGCGCCGAGCTTGACGCCGCCACGGCGCGCCATCACCAGTGGGTCCGACTGGAGAACGCCCGGCTGGGCGCCCAGGAACGCGCGTTGGAGGCTGCGCTCACCCATCTCATGGGGGGGGGATCCACCGACGTCCTCCACATCCTTGAATCCGCGCGCCGCCAGGTTCGAAAGGCGCAGGACCGAAACCGACAGCTCATCGCCGACGAAGAAGCCCTTGCAGAGGGCGGCGCCACCGGCACCTGACCCATGGGGCGCAGCGGGCGAGGCCCTCGGGCCGGCGCCGAGGGCTCCGTGCTCCCGGGTACCTGCGTCAGTCAGCCTCGAGCCACGCCGCCGCCGCCTCGTCCACCGGCACAGCGGCTCCGCCTGCCCATCGTGTCCGGCCTGGGGTGTCCGCGAGCCGCGGTGCCAGCTCCGGGAGCTCCATCCGTGTCCCCCCGACCAACACTTCGCAGAACATGCCCCGTGCACGAAGCTGGGGATCCCGCAGGAGGTCCGTCGGAGACTGGACCGGTCCGCAAGGCACACCCGCCTCCGCGAGGCGGGCAACCACTTCGGTGACAGGCAGCGTCGCTGTCCAATCCGCGATCAGGCCATCCAGCATCGTCCGGTTGGCGACACGAGCCGGATTGCCCGTCAGGCGGGGATCCCGCGCAAGCTCCGGCTTGCCCATCGCCCTGCAGAGACGCGCGAAGATGGCCTCTCCATTGGCCCCGATGACGACCTCGCCACCATCCAAGCAGGTCCAGGCTCCGGAAGGTGCGACCCCCGTGATGTTCCCCCCAGACGGACCGCGTTCGACACCGACCGCAGCCTCCGGGAGCGCGGCCTCAAGAAGATCCACCACGCACTCCAGGAGGGACACATCGACGACCTGACCGCGCCCGCCCCGCTCGCGATGCAGCAGCGCGGCCAGGATGCCCACTGCACCGTGGAGGCCGGCGATCGTATCTCCCAGACTCAGGTTGGGACGGACCGCCTGTCCCTCCAGCGTACCTGTCAGATGACGCAGACCACCGGCGGCCTCTGCGACGCTCGCATAGCCAGGTCGTCCAGCGAGTGGACCATCCTGGCCGTACCCGCTCACACGGCACATCACGAGTCCCGGATTGGTGCGCGCGAGCTCCGTGGGACCGAGTCCCCAATCCTCCATCCGACCGGGCCGGAAGTTCTCGATCAGTACATCTGCGTCGTCGGCCAAGGCACGCACCCGGGACCGACCTGCCTCCGTCCGCAGGTCGAGTCGGGTGACGTGTTTGTTCCGCGCAAGGGTCCGCCACCAGAGACTGGTGCCATCCCTCATCGTTCGCCAGGTCCGAATCGGATCTCCCCCCGGAGGCTCCACCTTGAGCACGGAGGCCCCCAGCCAGGCCAGCATCGTTCCCGCAAAGGGCCCTGCGACGAGCTGCCCAAGCTCGAGCACTCGCACTCCTCGCAGCGCCCCACTCACGGGAGTCCCCCTTGGAGGGTTCGGCAGGGTGCATCGGTTCGCGTTCCGGGATCGTTGGCGTTCACGGCTGCCTCCGGGCTGCACCCAGCCTATCGGTCCGGCCCTTCGCGAGCGCGCGTCTTCGATGATGCACGGTTAGACTCCGGCCTCCGGAGAACCGTGTCCAGCTTCCTCGACCAGGACATCACATGTCGAAGCTGCGGCCAGCAATGGGTGCGGCCCGTGGCCACCTTCCTGGACCACCCCGACGACCTGGCGGATGCCCTCACCGAACTCCAGATGGACCGTTTCCAGCAGTTCGCCTGTCCACGCTGCGGCCAGCGCGTGACCGCAGCGCGCCCCCTCCGCTGGTGTGACCGAGCGGCACGGCTATGGATCGCCATGCTGCCGGATGCCGCCGAGAGCCACTGGCCCCGCTGGGAGCGTGATGTCCGCACGATGGCAGGATGGGACATCGCCCTGGATGGAACCGACGCTTCCGACCTCTCCGACTGGACCCTGCGGCTGGTCTTCGGGCTGCGCGCCCTCCGAGAGAAGCTCATCGTCCACCACGAGGGCCTCGACGACGCAAGCCTGGAGCTCCTCAAGCTGGAACTCATCGACGCCCATCCGGTGCTGGGCCGCAAGGCCTCACACCGACTTCGCCTCGCGCACGCGGGAGATGGCCTGCTGCGCTTCGCGGCGCGCGATGATCGCGGATGCTGGCAGGGTGCAGCCGCGACACGCGCCCGCCTCGACAGGCTCCACTCCAACCCTGGGCCGTGGGCGAGTGCGCGGGCCGCGATGGGCGAGGGCCCCTACGTCGACCTTGGGCGGATGCTTGTCCCATTGCCTTCGGGCGGCGGACGGGACCTCCCGTGACGTTCCGGATCGGGCTGGTCAGTGACACCCATGGTCTCATCCGGCCGGAGGTCGTGACTGCGCTCGCGGGGTGCGACGCATTGCTGCATGCCGGAGACATCGGCACCCTCGAAGTGCTGGAGACGCTCCAGCGACTCGCACCCCTGCACGCCATTCGTGGAAATGTCGACCGGGGGTCGGAGCTCGCCCACGTCCCAGAAGTTCGGAATCTCATGCTCGGGGGAATCCGGATCCACCTGGTCCACCGGCCCCAGGACGTCAGAGAACCGGCGGCGAGAGCCGCTGACGTCGTGATCTGTGGTCACTCCCATCGACCGCGTGTCGACCGGGTGTTCGGAACGCTCCGCATCAACCCGGGCTCAGCCGGACCACGCAGGTTTTCGCTGCCCATCAGTGTGGGGATCCTGGACGTGACGGAGGGCCGGTGCCGCCCGCACCTGATCACGCTGGGCGGGCCACCTCGGCCGCAGACCCAGCCAGGTGCCTGACGACCGAGAGGGCTTCATTCACATGCCGCTCGGGGTTTCGCGCAGACTGGAAGACATGGCGAACGGTCCCCTGCGAGTCGAGCACATAGGTCGCCCGTCCCGGCAGGAGGCCCATCGTTCGCTTCACGCGCCAGGACCTGCGTACCCGCCCATCCCTGTCCGTCAGGAGCGCGAAGGGCAGCCGGTACCTTTTCGCAAACGCCGCATGGGACGACGCACCATCACTCGAGATGCCCAGCACCCGCGCGCCGGCCGCAACGAAGTCTTCATACCGGTCGCGAAACAGGCATGCCTCGACCGTACAGGTGGGCGTGTCGTCCTTCGGGTAGAAGAACACCACCACCGGGGCACCCCGGAGCGCCGCGAGGCGCACGATGGCGCCATTCTTGTCTGGCAGGCTGAAATCAGGCGCGAGGTCGCCGATGCGCATGGGTCCCCTCCTGCTCCGCTGTACCCGGCCCGCTGCGCCACGCCACCCCGAACACGTACCCCCGCCGACGTGCGCCGACGGGGGAAGACCCCAACGAAAATGTCCGGCCGGGTGCTACCAGAGTCCGAGCGTCGTCTTCAGCAGGACCTCGCACACCTCGTATGGATCGGCATTGGCAGCGGGCCGACGATCTTCGAGGTACCCCCGTCCCTCGGTCTCGACAAGACGCGGGATGCGGATGCTGGCAGTCCTGTCGGCGATGCCGTAGCGGAACTCCTTGTACGAACACGTCTCATGGGCACCGGTCAGGCGGGCCTCGTTGCCAGCGCCGTAGGCAGCGAGACACTCCTCCCGCTTCTGGCCGAGCCGCTCGCATGCCTCGATGATGACCGCCTTGCCGCCCTCGGAGCGCATCGCCTTGGTTGAGTAGTTCGTGTGCATCCCCGCGCCGTTCCAGTCACCGGGGACGGGCTTCGGGTCCAGCGTGGCGGAGATCCCATAGTCCTCGCCCACCCGGTACAGGAGCCAACGGGCCAGCCAGAGGTGGTCGGACGCGGTCAGGGGATCTGCACCGGGGCCGCCGCACTGGAACTCCCACTGGCCAGGCATCACCTCAGCGTTGATGCCCGTGAGGAAGATCCCAGCGGCAAGGCAGACGCGCATGTGCTCCTCGACCACCTCGCGCCCGTAGACCTCGTCCGCGCCCACCCCGCAGTAGTAGGGGCCCTGGGGCGCAGGGAATCGCCGTTCTGCCGGAAAACCCAGTGGCTTCGAGCCCTCAAAGAACGTGTACTCCTGTTCGAATGCGATCCAGGGCTCCTCCGCAGCTGCGGTCTCCATGAGCTTGCGCAGGGCCGCGCGCTTGTTTGATGGATGCACGCTGCCGTCAGGGCTGAAGACCTCACACATCACGAGATAGGCGCCGGCGCCGCGGACCGGGTCCGGCACGAAGCTCACAGGCTTGAGGATGCAGTCAGAGTTGGCACCCTCGGCCTGCGCCGTGCTCGACCCGTCGAAGGCCCAGGTCGGGAAGCTGCCGATCGATACCTCGGCGACCTCCTCGAGGATGATCTTGGTCTTGCTGCGGATGAGGGCGGTCGGCGAGGTGCCGTCGACCCAGATGTACTCGGCGATGGTGGCCATGATTCGGCTCCGGTTGCGGAATGCGTGATGGATGGACCCAGGGGTCCGGAGGAGTGGGGGACCGCCCTTGGCAAGCAACGTGCCAGGATCAAAAGCAGCCGTAGGCAGCCTGCTTTCGTCTGCGCATGGCGCCCCGGCTCGTAATTTCCTACATTTATGTAATGTATGATCAAATACTCTACATTTATGTAGATTTTTGGTGCCCTGTCCGGCGGAAATACGGGACATCAGACGAGAATTAG
>JAYYRS010000251.1:0-2728 GCA_036126975.1 Myxococcota bacterium | reverse complement strand
AAGCGCGGCTCGCTGCGCGGCACCTCGCCGTCTACGAAGGCCGAGGGCGCGAGTTCCGCCCCCGGGATTCCGAGATTGCCGACCGTGCAGATGCCCTCATGGACAGCCGGGCCTTCCAGCAGGTGCTGGAGGAGATGGGTCCGATCACGAGCCGGTTCGTCACTCCCGACGAGAACTACTGCCGGTACTGGTACGCGCTCGGACGCTCGCACTTCAAGCGCAACAACGTCACGAAGGCCGCAGAGATCCTCGAGCGTACGGGCTCGGACTGCGCGGGCATCGACGAGGATCGCGGCGCGAAGGCGTTCTACATCGCCGGCAAGAGCCTGGAGCGAAAGAAGGAGTGGCGCTCGGCCGCCCGCGCCTACCAGACGATCCCGCAGCGGTTCCCCGAGCACTCGATGGCCGACGACGGCTATGCCCTGGCCGGTGTCGCGCTGCAGAATGCCGGGCAGGACGCCGACGCCGTGAACCTCTGGACCCAGCAGGTCACGGCCCATCCCCGAGGCGACCTGGCAGGCGAGGGCTTCTGGAGGCTCGCCTGGAGCGCGTACAAGGCCGGGGACACCGCGAATGCGATCCGGTGGGCAGAGCGCGGCATGTGGGAGGTCCCCCTCACCCACTCTCCCGTCCACGTCCTCGCCATGCGCTACTGGGCCGGAAGGTGGCGGGTCTACCCCAATGTCGAAGCGCCGGGCATGCGGAACCCCGACCCCGTGGCCGTGGAGACCGGCATCGACCAGCTGCTGGCGCTGTGCCGCGAGCACCCCACCAGTTTCTACGCGCTGCTCGCAGCCCAGCGGCTCTACACGCTCGCGCCGGAGCGACTCAAGACCATTCCCCGCCCCGAGCCCCAGCGAACGGACGGGACCATCGAGGTCCGGGTCGACTATATGATGCATCCCGCCGTGCAGGCCGGCCTCGGCCTGGCGCGCATCGGACTGGTCCGGGAGGCTCTCGAAGAACTTTCGCGGATCCCTTCCAGTCACCTCACCCCAGGGGAGGCCGCCCTGACCGCCGAGGTTGCTGCGCTGTCAGACCCGGTGATGGCCCACGACCGCCTGCATCACTACCTGCTGCATCACCCGCCGTCGACGCTCGGCCGAGACCGCGACCGTGTGCTCCAGACCGCGTATCCAGACTTCTTCTGGGATGAAGTGATGCAGGCTACTGAGACCTATCCATGGGACCCACGTGTATTCCATGCACTGGTCCGAGAGGAGTCGAGCTTCAACCCGGACAACGTGTCATGGGCCGGCGCCCGGGGCCTCTGCCAGCTGATGCCCGCCACGGCCCGACGCGTCGGGGAGTGGCTCGGCATCAACGTCAACCGCACCAACATGGTCGACCCGCTCACCAACCTGCGCATCGGCAGCCGCTACATCGAGTACCTCCGGGACTACTTCGATGACAACCTGTTCCTTGCGGTGCCTGCGTACAATGCCGGCGAGGGCAACGTGGGCAAGTGGCGCCGCGCTACCGGACCCGTACCCACCGACGAGTTCGTCGAGTCCATTCCCATCCGGGAGACCCGGCACTACGTCAAGCGGGTGCTCGGGACCTACCAGCTCTACCGGGTCCTCTATGACGCCGGCCCCGTCTTTCCCGACTGGCACCACACCGCCGAGAGCGTCGGAGGGTGAACCGTGGGGAGGGCCCGATACCCGGTCCCCTCGCGGCCCACTCCCGCCGGGGCGCGCACGCCTGCGACGCTCCCACCGTCCCCGATGGGCCCGACCCGGTTAGGCCCGGTCCGTGACCGAGGAAGCCACCAGTCCTGCCCGATTCCCTGCGGACATCGCGGCCCTGTTCGACGATGCGCAGCGCCGGACGATCGCCCTTTTTCGTGAGGTCAAGGCTGCCGTTGGCCCTGGCATGACGGAACGCGACATCGTCGACCTCATGGAAGCGCGGGCGAACGGCCATGGCTTCGACCGATGGTTCGACCGCCCCCACGTGCGCTTCCATGCGCCGCGACGCATGCCGCACCTGCCGGATGGCGAAGACAAGTCGCGGGTCGGCACCATCGTCGAGATCGATGCCGGTCCGGCGGACGCCGACGCGTACGGCGACTTCGGCACGGCCTTCGTCATCGGGGATGGCCCAGAACCCGACGTGGTGCGCCAGAGTCGGGAGCTGCTCCGCGCCTGCTGCGGCTTCGCCAGCCGATGGAAATGCACCGGCGAAGTCTTCGTGTACGCCGATGCGTGGGCAAGGAACAGGGCGCTCACCCTCGGGGACTCCAACTCGGTCGGCCACGTATGCTTTCCCCGGCTCGGTCGAACCGCACCGCTCTGGCCGACCCTGGCCCGCGCTGCCATCGTCGCCCGACGGCACCAGGTCCAATGGTTCAACCATCGTCGCATGCACGGGCTCTATGCCCTGCAGCCTCGACTGGTTGCGGGCGAGAACGGCTGCGGCTTCGAGGAGATGATCCTCATCGACGGCGACAGCAAGCGCGCGCTGGGACGAGACAGCTTCGACGAGATTGGCAGCCTCTGAGTGCCGCTCACAGCGTAGCGGCGAGCGCCTCGACCACGTCCCGCCAGCCCTCCGGGTCGGACACATGCTCGAATACCAGGTCGTAGACGAGGTAGCCCTCGCCAGGCGACAGCGCCCGGACCCGTGCGTGGGCCGTGACCGCCGCCCGCCCGGCAGCCCCGAGCTTCACCCGGACCACGCCGGACTCGACGAAATGGACCTGATGGTCAGCGGGAAGTGTAAAGGC
>JAYYRS010000250.1:0-7055 GCA_036126975.1 Myxococcota bacterium | reverse complement strand
GGCAGCGAGCGCCAGCAGCAGGGGCGGACTTCGCGACATGACGACTCCAGGGCGTCGTCGCCACCTTACCAACCGCAATGCGAAACCAGCCGTCATCCGCTGGTTCAGGCGTCTCCGAACGACTCCTGGCTGACAGGTCGGCTGCCGGTCGCCCACTGGGCCGTGAGCTTCTCGCGCGCAACGATGATCGCTTCACCGAGGGCCCAGAAGCTCGCCAGCTCGAGGCGAAGGCTCACAGGACCGATGTGGAGGTGGATGGCGCCGCAGTTGCAGTGCGCGATGCGCACGGGGCCGCGCTCGACAAGCGTCTTGGGGTCATGGACATGCATCATGCCTCCCCAGCGCTGCGCGACATGACGAGGGAGTCCCAGAGCGCACGCCACGCCGGGTCCTCGACCTGTCCCGGCTTGCGAACGCCGAAGAATCGCACCAACACTTCATCCGACGCGTCGAGGAGCTCTACGCTGTGGACGTCTCCATCTTCCGTGGGCTTGCTCACGGCCCAGGCCGAAGCGACACGCCCGTCGTGGAGATGAAGATTGAAGTCTGGATCCATCACGTTGATCCACTCGCCTCGGCGGAGGATGCGCCTGACGGGCCCCGAGTGGATCTGGATGCAGCCCGGGTTGCTCACGAACACCATGATTGAGACGGCGTTCTCGCTGGCACCCAAGAGCAGGGACTCCGAAATCGTCGCAGGCAGACGATGGGTATACCGACCCTCTGCCGCCGCGAAGGCCTGTCCAGCTGTCGCACCGTGCGTGCGCAGCAGGCCATGGAACTGGTGGGTGTCCGTCATCGCCGACCATCCCGAGAGAAGCGCCTCGGGATCGAAGCTGCCCGGCGCTTGTGCAACAGGCCGCGCCGGAACATCCACGAGCCGCCCCGCGCGCTGGTCTGCCGCGCGGAAGCGGTCGATCAGGGCGTCCCAGCATTCGGGATCGCCACCCTCGTCCTGCAGATAGACCTTCTGAACAGCCTGTCCGTGGGAGTCGAAGATCTGGATGCTCCGGAGGGTCCGGCCTTGGCTCTGCACGTCGACGGCGTAGGCATGGGCCCAGGTTCCCGTGAACAATCTCAGGTCGATGTCCGGACCCAGCACGAGGCCGACGGGACCACGAAACGAGACCGCCTCGAATCGGCCCATGCGCTCGTGTACGCAGGCATCGTTCCGGGTGAGCGACATGACCCGCCCGACATTCTTGAATCCTCGAACCAGGGCCTGGCGGTCGATGGCGAGATCGAGGCGGATGGCCGATGTGCCCACCTTGAGGTCCACGAGTTCAGCCTCGGAGACTCCCAGCGCGGTGGCTGCATCGCGGATGCGCAGACGGGGCTGCGCCTGTCGGAGCGCCTCATGGCGCGATTGTAGATCCGTCATGGTCAAGTCCTTGGGGGATGGAGTTGGGTTCGATGGGAACGAGCAGGGGACGACGATGCCCTGGAGGGTGGAGGAGTTCGACACGGAGGCCATAGACGTCGGAGACGCGGTCTGGCTGCAAGGCCTCGACGGCGGGGGCCAGACATACGGGCCGGCCGGCGTCGAGCAGCAGGACCCGATCCGCCCAGGACAACGCCTGGTTGAGGTCGTGCAGCACGGCAATGACCGCCACGCCATCCTTTGCCATCGCCGATGCTGCACCGAGCGTGGCCTGCTTCCAAGCAAGGTCCAGGTGATTGGTCGGCTCATCAAGCAGCAGGACCCGCGTGCCGCCTGCTTGCGGCGCATCGAGCTGGGCGAGCACCCGCGCAAGACGTCCACGCTGGCGCTCGCCGCCAGACAGACGCGTCCACGGACGGTCGGCGAGATCGGTGATGCCCGAACGCTCCAGCGCGCGTTCCACTGCAGGGTCGTCCAACCGGGGTCCGCCGTGCGGCGCGCGGCCCATGCCAACCACCTCCGCCAGCGTGAAGGGAAACGTCAGCGATCCAGCCTGGGCGAGCATCGCGCGCTGACGCGCGAGCGCCCTCGGCTTCCAGGAGGAAAGCGCCAGCCCGTCGAGGAGGACCTCCCCGGATGCGGGCGCCAAGGCTCCGGAGAGACAGTGGAGCAACGTGCTCTTGCCCGCTCCGTTGGGTCCGATGATCGCCAGCCGCTCCCCGGCATCCACCGCGAGGGAGACCTCGTGCACCACGGCGAGACCACCCCGGTGGACGGTCACCGACCGGGCCTCCAGGCTCATGCCAGCCTCCGGGCCCGCACCAGCAGGAAGAGGAAGAAGGGTGCGCCGAGAAGGGTGGTGAGCACACCCAACGGCAATTCCGCCGGCGCGACGACCGTCCGGCTGAGAACGTCTGCCAGCGCAAGGAGTCCTGCACCGAGCAGCGCCGACAGTGGGACCAGGGTGCGATGCCCGGGACCCACCAGCATGCGGCCGACGTGCGGTACGACGAGGCCAACGAAGCCGATCACGCCCGCAAGCGCGACCGCCGCACCAACGAGCAGTGCCGCCGCTCCGACGGCGATGCGGATCGTACGCTCCACATCCACACCGAGATGGTGCGCTTCCCCCTCGCCAAGGAGCAGCAGGTCGAGCGAGGGTGCCAGGATGCACGCGCCGGTGACGCCCAGCATCGAAAGCACGGACATCACGATCACGCCGGGCCAGGTCGCACCCGCAAGGCTTCCGAGGGTCCAGAAGGTGAGGCTGCGCAGGCTGTCATCATCGGCCACATAGATGAGGAGACCCGTACCGGCCCCCGCGAGCGCGTTGATCGCGATTCCAGCGAGGAGCAGAGTGGTCACATTCGTCACGCCGTGCCGACGCCCCAGCTGCAGGACCAGCAGGGTCACCGCGAGGCCGCCTGCGAACGCGGCAATGGGCAACGCCAGGGCGCCTGCCCAGCCGAGCACCGGGGGGGCGCCCAGCACCAGGACCACCGCAGCGGCGAGTGCAGCACCGCTGGAAACACCGATCAGCTGCGGCGATGCGAGCGGATTTCGGAAGACCCCCTGCATCAGAGCGCCCGCGACTGCGAGACCCGCTCCAATGGCGAGGCCCAGCACGACCCGAGGCAGGCGGATGGCGAACAGCACAGATGCCTGCACCGCGGTGTGGGCGCCGGCCTCCACCCCCAACTCCCGAGCCAGCACGGACAGGAGCGCATCCGGTGGGATCGAAAGGGCCCCCGCCCCGGCACCCGCTGCGAAGGCCACCCCGCAGAGCGCAACCGCGCCCCCCAATGCGAGGAAACGTCGCGAACGCCGGGGGGAGACCCGAAATCGAACAGATGCATTCACTTCGAGGCATCTCCGAGGGCCTCGGCGAGCGCCTTGGCGCCCTCTCCGGTCCGCGGGCCGAACGACAGCAGGAGCGCGTCCTCCACCGATGCGATCCGCAGGTCGGGAAGCTGCGCGACACCGGGCTGCCCGCGAAGGCCCTGCTCACCGCCAAGGCTCTGCAGCCCGCGCTCCGTCAGAAGCAACACATCCGGCGCAGCTGTGACCAGCGCTTCGGGGGTCAACGGCTTGTAGCCCTCGTACCCATCGACGGCATTGAGACCACCCGCCAACGCGATCATTGCGTCAGCCGCGGTGCCGGTCCCCGAGACCGACATGGCGCCCGCTCCTCGGGCATAGACGAAGACGACACGCGGCGGCTTCGCCGGGGCAACCGCGCGGGCCGCCTCGAGATCGCGGGCAAGCTTGGTCAGCATGGTCTCTGCCGCAGCCGCACGGTCGAGGAGCATTCCCAGGTCACGCGTGCGCTTCTTCACAGCAGCGACTCCGGGCGCCTCCGTCAGGACGAACAACGGCACACCCGTGGATTCGAGCTGGGCCAGCGCAGCCGGCGGACCCGCTGCCTCCGTCGCGATGATCAGATCCGGACCGAGGGCGAGAACCCCCTCGGGCGCAACCTGCCGGTGGTACCCGAGCACGGCCCGGTCGGCGAGGCCTGGAACAACCTTCGATCCTGCATCGACGCCAACGATCGCAGCATCCAGCCCCAGCCCCAGCACGGTCTCCGCTGGAGCCGGTCCCAGAACGACGATCCGCTTTGGTTCATCGACCGAGACCTCCACGCCGCGCGCGTCGTGCAGGCTTCCCGCCAATGCAGCACCGAGCAGCAACCCGATCACGGCATCGCCACGGATGCATGGCGCACGCTCATGTGGCCAGAAACGCCCGTATCCGGGTGGTAGTAGTTCAGGACCTCGAACTTCGCGTACCCAACATCCGTGTCGAGCACGAAGACCTGCGCCTTCGGCGTCAGCACGTGGGTGCTCATGTCGTAGTCATACCAGGGCAGCTCGGCGGCCCCATCGAACTCCGCGACGTAGCCGTCCGAAGGCGCGGTAGACAGGTCCTCGTAGGCCATGTCTTCGACCGTCGCGACAGTCACGGTATCTCGGAAGCTCACGACATAGCGCTGGATCTTGATGTCCCATCCTGCGCTCTCATCCACAACACCCGCCTCATCGAGATCCACATAGACCCATTCGCTGGAGGAGGTGACATCGAGGGTGATGGCGTCGTCGGGAAGGACATCCGCGTCCGTGTCCGTGTCCGTGTCCGTGTCCGTGTCCGTGTCCGTGTCCGTGTCCGTGTCCGGGTCCGGGTCCGGGTCCGTGTCCGTGTCCGTGTCCGGGTCCGGGTCCGGGTCCGGGTCCGGATCCGGATTCGTCGCCGTATCGGCAGAACCGTGTCCAGTGTCATCAAACTCAGCGTCCTTGTCGCCGCAGGCGACGAGGACCGTCAGTCCGACCATCAAGGGCATGCGCGGGGGGGTCATGGATTCCTCCAGGAACCAGTCAGTCAGGTGCGGGCGCCAGCTGCGCCCAGCGGAATCGGACGTGGCCGGGGGTCCCTGCCGCGTCGTAGTAGTCGAGCAACTCAAGCTTCATCACGGCGCCCTCCACGGTACGGACCAGGTACAGCGTCTCGTTCGCGGTGAGGATGTGCGTGCTCACGTCATAGTCGTACCAGTCAGCGAGGACGGTCTCGTCAACGCCATCGCCGTCGGAATCCGGTTCATCGGTAGACCAGTTCAGGTCGTCCGGCACGGATCCGAGCAGGTCGAACTCGCCATCCGGGACGACCGCAGCCTCAACGCCACCGTCTCCGCTCACCCCGCCGTTGAGCACCACGAGGTAGCGCCGGGCAGCGATGTCCCATGGCAGGTCGGTCTCGACGATTCCCTGCCTTTCGAAGTCGTACGAGATCCAGAGGTCGTAATCGGTCGCGTCGAGGACGACCTCCGTGACCTCGGTGAGGTCTGCACCGGTGTCAAGGAATCCGTCTGGTGCCTGATCATCGACCGATGAGCCGTTGCTCCACGAGACCCGGTTCCTCAGATCCGGCGCACATCCAAGGATCATCAGCACCGGAAGCAACAGCGCCGGCAGCAGACTCCACTCATTCATGTCCCGCTCCGCCTGCTCGCGACGCGGCCGTTTACGCCCGCAAAGACCCGACGGGGCCGCATCGGATTGAGCGCGGGATCGCCCGTATCAAGTGCGTTGTCGATGCCACCAAACACCTCGATGGCCCGCGTCGGACGCCATGCAAGCCGGGCGTCTACAATGAACGCATCCGGGGCCTCGCTGGTCTCGTCTACGCCGTCACCATTCTCATCAAAGAATACGGGCGCAGCCGCCTGCCAGCCTCCGCGGAGCGTGCATCCGACGGGCGCACCCGGTGCGCCAAGTCCGACCGTCGTATCGACGGTGAAGGGCGGCCGACCTGCCAGCGCCCGGTCTTCTTCGACGTCGCGAGTCTGCAGCCAGCTGCCCACGAGCCCGAGGCGAACGCCCGGACCCGGCATCCACGAACCCCCCAGCGTCGCACCCTGAGTCCATGCGCGCTGGATGTTGTCGTAGGAATACCGGGCCGGGGCATCCGCAGCGGCAGGCGCCGCCAGTACGGCCATGATCATGTCGTCGAGGTCCGTTCGGTGCGCACCCGCCTCGACGTGGATGGCATCGCTGACCCGCCAGTCCAGATCGACCGTCTCCGTCCAGGCCGTCTCGGGTCGCAGTGCGGGGTTGCCATCGACCCGGTAGTTCGCACCCGGGTTGGCGAATGACAGGTAGAGGTCCTTGAAGGGGGGCGCCCTGAAGCCGCGGCCAATGCTCGCCCGCATGACCAGCGCATGCGAGAGAGGAACACGGGAAGCAAGCCTCGGTGACAGCGCGCCCCCGAACAAGGTGTCTTGGTCATAGCGAAGACCGCTGACCAGCAAGAGTTCTTCGGAATCGTCGAGTTCCCATACGTCCTGGGCGAACAGCGCACCACGCTGTCGTCCGACGTTGGAGGGTTGCAGCCGGTCGGCTCGGAGCTGTTCCAACCGACCCTCGATCCCCCCGCTCACCGCATGCCGCTCGCCGACCACCCAGGTCGTGAGGACGTCAAGTTCGGTGGCATGGTCGAAGGTCTCCTCGTACTTGTCGAGCGCGACAGCATCCCGCTGGTCCACCAGGTACTGGTCGCGAAATGCGTTCCAGGACAGCGTTGCCTGCAGCCGGCCCTGACCGCCGAAGAGGACATCGGGCGACACGGCGATGTCGACCAGTTCAGTTGTCTGGGAGCGGTCGGCGATGGCGCCCGTATCGCTCGCATCCAGTCCGGCGGACTGCCGAAGGGTGTAGCCGGTCCGCGCCGTCAATCGATGGTCCGGTGTGATGCGCAGGTCCACACGCTCGCTCACGGCCACGGTCCCTTGGCCATCCATCACCGTGCTTCCGCCCGGGCCCCGTGTCGCGGGTGTGGCCAACGCCGACGCGCTGCTGCGCGAGCTCCACCGGCCCCGACCGGCATCCAGTCCAACAGCGACATCCGCGGTCGAGAGTGGGCCATTGGCAAGGAACCCCGGAGAGCCCGGCAGGCGCGTCGTCGTGACGGGCTGGACGGTGCTGAGGAAGGTCCCACCAGACAGGCGGCCGGTTGCTGCGATGCCCTCCGCGCCTCGCCGCGTGATCACATTCACCACGCCGCCGATTGCGTCGGCGCCGTAGAGCGCGGAGCCAGCACCCTTGACGATCTCTACGCGTTCGATGTCCTCGACCGGGATGCGACTCAGGTCGATCGCGCCGCCGATCCGACCGACCATCGGTTG
>JAYYRS010000249.1:0-6175 GCA_036126975.1 Myxococcota bacterium | reverse complement strand
ATTCACCGGGCGCGCCGACCAGCAGGTCGGAAAGACCATCGCCGTCGAGGTCCGCGGCTCCCGACAACGACCATCCAGCGCCGTCGCTGTCGGCCGCTCCGACGGCTCGACCGAAGGCCTCGCCGAGGTCGAGCGTGCCCGTCACAGGACCCTGGACCACATACACCGCACCCCGGTCGGTCCCTGTCAGGTCCTCCCCATCCGCACCGATGAGGAGGTCCGAGAAACCATCCCCGTCGACATCCCCCGCGGCACCCACGGCTCGACCGGCAGACGCCGAACCCTGCTCTCCGTCAAACGTGGCCTGCATGTCGGTCGCCACGTCGAGGCTGCCAGTCGCCGGCCCGAGCGCGAGGTACGCCGCCCCTGCCTGGGAACCGGCGGTGTCCACGCCGGTCGCGCCAACGAGGATGTCCGCCTTGCCATCGCCATCGATGTCTCCGGCAGCTGCGACGCTGCGACCCGTGAAGTCCTGCGCGACCGAACCCTGGATGAGCCCGTCGGCGTTTCGCAGATACACATCGCCGGTCACGGGACCGAGAAGGACATAGGCCGTGCCGGCGGAGTTCACGCCGCCCGGATTCGACGCATAGGCTCCAACGATCAGGTCATCGATGCCATCCCCGTCCAGGTCGCCCGCTCCCGCCACGCGAAATCCGGCAAAGTCGCTGGCAGCATGGCCCAGCAGCCGGGCAGTGGCGCTTGCGAGGGACACATCGCCGCTGAGGGGGCCGCTCATCAGATACGCGGCCCCGGCATTGCTCGCGCGGGTGTCGTCGCCCCAGGCCCCGACCAGCACATCGCCGACGCCATCGCCATCGACGTCCCCTGCGCCGGCGACGCTCTGTCCGGCGAGGTCGCCAGATACCAGACCCAGCAGGGTCGCATCGGCACCGCCCAGACTCCCGCCTGCGGTCGCAGGCCCGAGCAGGACATACGCTGCGCCCGTACCAGCGGCCGCTCCCGTTGCTTCGGGCGCACCCACCAGCAGGTCGGCGTATCCATCTCCATCAAGGTCGCCGGCCGCCGACACCCAGGCGCCCGCCTCGTCTCCCGAAGCGGCACCGGTCCAGGTGGTTTCCGCAAACACATCGAGATTCACGGCGGCGGTCACAGGCCCAGCGGCCAGCGCCGCACCATCGAGCACATAGACCGCGCCGGCGTCCGCACCCGCGCCATCCTCGCCGACCGCCCCTCCCGCGACATCGTCGGTCCCGTCGCCATCCAGGTCCCCGACAATCGCAACGGCACTGCCCGCCTCGTCCCCCGTGGCAGCGCCGAGCAGGACCACGTCGGCAGCATCGAGGGTCCGGGTGATGATGCAGCTTTCGGACACCCCATCACAGTCGTTGTCGATGCCATCGCCACAGATCTCCGCTTCCCCCGGGTTGGCGAGCGGCTCACCATCGTCACAGTCCCCATCCACCGACTCGTACCCAGAGGGCTGCGTACAGGCGGTGGTCGACAGGCTCGAGGTGCCGAATCCGTCTGCGTCTCCGTCCAGGTACCAGATCGCCGCATCCACGGCGTCGTCTTCATCGACCACGCCGTCGCAGTCCTCGTCCGTCGCACCATCGCAGAGTTCGTCCATGCCGGGGTTGACGTCAAAGCGCGTGTCATCGCAGTCGCTGCTGTCCGCCACGGAGCCTGCCGGTCCCGAACAGCCGATGTGTCGCCCGCTGGGGTCGCCATAGCCGTCGGCATCCAGGTCGTCGTACCAGTAGGTCGCACCGCAGTCGGTGACCTCGAAGCTCCGGAGGATGGACGTCTCCAGACCGGCGGAGTCCGTCACGGTGACCGTCATGACGTGCGTACCGGCCGAGAGGCCGAGGTACTGGAAGTCCACGTCCCCCGAGCTCACCGCTCCCTGGGTGCTGAACTCTCCGTCGACGTCCGAGACCCAGGACAACGCCAGGTCGACCGCGGCATCCTCGGCGTCGGAGACGCGGGCCTGGAAGCGGATGCGTTCCTCGTTGTTGAAGACCTCGCCAACGCCCGGCGCGAGGAGCTCCAGTTCGGGGGACGCACTCACCGAGTAGAGAGCCTGCGCCTCGCAGATGCCGCCCACCTCATCGGTCACGCGCATCGTGATCACGTGCGTCCCGAGCGTCACGAGCGCGTCGGTGCTCCCGGTCGCCACTCCCGCCGTGTTCGGCGACGCCACGTCGAGCTCTCCGTCCAGGTCGCTGCGCCAGGCGACCTGCAGCCGGGTGGCAGGCACGTCCGCATCCGCTGCGGTGCCGCGAAGTATCAGGGTCCCGCCCTGGCCCCCTGCCGTCCCGTCTTCTGGCGACTCGAGGACACACGTGGGTGGGTTGTTGTCCGGCCCGACCTGGATGGTCACGTCATCGCTCGCCTGGTCGCCATTGGAATCCGTGACGACGAGGCGGACGACATGGGTTCCCTCTTCGAAGAACGCCTCGCCGCTGAGCCGTCCTTCGGTGTCCGGGGTGGCGTCCGCGACCAGGGGCGTGCCATCTCCGTCGGTCCAACGGGCGTCCAGTGTCTCGGGTGCATCGTCCGCGTCGGCGACGGTGCCCACCAGACCCACCGCGATGTCGGCATAGAAGGTCTCGTCGCCCTCGGGAGAAACGATCAGCGCGGTTGGCGGCGTGGAACCGACGACAGAGAGCTGGATGGCGTCCGTCGCGACTGCACCATTGGGATCGATGACCTCGAGGCGGATTCCGCCCTCGCCTTCGGCGAGGGTCGCCGCGCACAGCGACGTGCCATCCCCACCCGGCGGACCCGGGGGGCACAAGGCACGTTCGCCGCCAAACCAGCTCACCTGGAGTTCATTGACCGAGTGGTTCGTGTCCGAGACCACCCCGCGGAGCTGTACATCCCCACCCGCGAGCACGCTGCTGCCGTCCGCAGGCGCCGTGATCTGGGCCGCTGGCGGCGAGTTGACCACTGCCACGCCCTGGTTGTTGTCGCAGGCCCAGAGGCCCAGGAGGGCCAAGAGCGCCGTCGGTGCGACCGCTTGGGACATCGACTTGCCTCCGGTACAGCGCCCAGCACTGTACCAGGGAACGACCGCAGGGCGAGCACTTTGCGACAGGAGGGGGCTTCTTTCGCTCGCCTCATTGCCCGAAGGCAGGTAGTGTGCCCCCCCACGACGCGGCGCGCGCCGCGAAGCGCGGACTCCTCCACGTCAACCACTGCGGTCGTCGCCAGCCACGCTGCGCTGCCCCTGCGCCCCTTCCCTTCAAGCCACCAAGAGCGATTCGATGTCCTTCCGGATGACCTGCCCAAAGTGCGCGTCCCTCAACCTGGACCTCGAAGAGGACCAGCGCGCGTACCTTGGCGGGGGTCGACATCAGGTGCAGCTCCACTGCTACACCTGCGGACACGTCATCTACGGCGAGAAGCGCATCCAGGCCGAATGCGACCGGCAGTACGCCGAGTGGGAAGCCAAACAGAAGGCCCGTGGAGGTGTCGTTCCCGCAGCCCAACCGGCTCCGGCACCTGCCCCCAGCCCCGCGCCCCCGACCCGCGCCGCCGCGTCCGCGGCGCCGGCGCCGGCGCCGGACCCGACCGCGCCCGCGGCCTCTCCACCCGCAGTGAGCCCGGCCGGTGGCCGGGCGTTCCCAGGCATGCCGTGCAAGGAGGGTGAACCAGACCCGGTCACCGGTCTGATCTGGGTGTTCCCTGCCGAGCCGCCTCCGCTCGACAAGAAAGGCCGTCCGAGGGATCCGTGCTACTGGCCGCCCTGCGACAAGTACGCCCGGCCGAACTCGAAGTACTGCTCACGCAACTGCTCGAACAAGAATGCCCGCGCGCGCTACGCCAAGCGGAAGAAGTAGCGGCCCGCGTGCCGGCGACCGGCCCGCACGCACGGCTTCTCAGAACAGGACCTCGACCCCGACGACGAGCGTCCGTCCGTCTCCCTGGATGCCCCTGGGGTTCCGCGCGACCGTGGTGCCATCCGCGTCCACCGAGGTCGCGTTGACGTCGTCCCGGTAGACCGGTTCCTCGAACGCCGCGTCCAGCAGATTCCGCACGGACAGGTCGACGCGCATCCGACCATCGAGCATGGGATCGGTCGCGAGCCCGGCGTGAAGGAGGGAGAAGCCGGGCAGGTCGCCCAGCCCGGCATCCGGCGCCCAGCCATCCCGGGGCCGGGGCCCGAATGCATCTCCCAGCAGGCTGAGCCGCAGTCCGTCGGCCACTCGCATCGTGACACGCCCGTGTCCCATCAACGCAGGGAATCCATATTGGACGAGCTCGGTCTGCCCATCGACGGCCCGGGTCCAGCTGCCCGACACTTCGACCGTGACGGGTCCGCCTTCGACAACGACCCGCCCCTCCGCGCCCACCACCTCACCGCTGCCGAGATTGGCGTAGTAGTGGGTCCCCAGCCGGGGGCGAGGCTCAGTGGAGACGTTGATCTCCCGGTCGATGCGAGAGCCGAAACCGGCCGCCTGCAGCGAGAGCCAGTCGGTGGGCTCGCCCTGGATCTCGGCCTCGATCGTATCGATGACCTCGGGCTGCAGGTCGGGGTTGCCCGCCACATATGCGTTCGACCCGTCTCCAAGCGTCCCCACCAGCACGGACAGCTCCCGGACGGTCGGGGCTCGGAAGGCGCGGCCGTAGAGCACCTTGACCCGGGCCTGATCGGCGGGCAGCAGCAGCACGCCTGCGCGGGGACTCATGAAGGTCCCGAAGAAGTTGTGCTGGTCCAGGCGGGCACCGCCGGTGGCCTCGAGCCACCACGTCGCGGTCCACGTGTGCTGCGCGAAGGCGAAGGCGTCCGTGACGAGCCGCCGGTCAGGGTCGACGCGAAAATCGCTGGGGCGGACCGGCTCCGTTGCGAAGTCGAGATACTTCCGGTCGGTGAGCGCATCGACCCGTGTGATCTCCATGCCGACACCGCCGATGGTGGTGTGGGCCGCGGCCGGTCGGAGCTCGACATCCACCCCGCCGCCGTAGCGGGTGGTCTTCTTCAGGGCCCGGACGAGTCCGCCGGTCTGCTGCACATCGAAGTTCCCGGTGTCCGGGTCCTGCGTGATGGACGGCGTCCCCCACCAGCCGTACGTGCTCGGGTTGTCATGGACCTGGGCGTAGCCGTGCGGACTGAGCCGGCTGGAGCCGCCGACTTCAATGTCGTAGCGCACCGCCGTGAACACGTTGCGGTAGTTCAGCGCGAACTCGTCCGACGACTCGAGCAGCACGTCGATGACATCGTCCTGCTCGTTGACGAAATAGGTATGCCGGTGGTCCACGAGGTCGACCCTGGCATCCAGGCCACCGACGCGGACCCCAAGTCCCCCGTAGAGCGAGCGCTTCGGATCGAGCGCGCTGACGTTGTCGCGATCCCGGGGCGTCACGCTCAGTCCATCGCCATCCATGCCGAGCATGCGCGCGGTCGCGCGCACCTCTACCCGTCCCCCCCGGCCGACCCGGTCCGCGGACACGAGACTCACGCCCGCCCGTCCGTCCGAGCCCACGACGCCACGCACGAAGCCACCCTCGAGGTCCCGGGCACGGTAGGTCACCACGTTGACCACGCCCGAGAAGGCATTCGTGCCGTAGATGGCCGAACCCGGCCCCTTGATGACTTCAATCTGCCGGACGTTCTCCAGGGGAAGATACTCATCGATCCAGGCGTGACCGTAGACACCGTCGTACCAGGGGACGCCGTCGACGAGCAGCAGGAACTTGGAGTTGTCGGGGGCGATGGCACCCCGGAACCAGGCGAGGTCCCGGCTCTCTTTCGACACCGTCACGTAGACCCCCGGGATCCCCCGGAGCACGTCGGAGACGGTCCGCAATCCGCGCTCCCGGATCTCGCGGTCGGTGATGACCGCCACGATCGATGGCGCCTCGGTGGTGGTCTGTGCGTACCGCGAGGCAACCGTCACCACCCGCTGTTCCACCTCGTAGAGGGCCATGTCGTCCGACTCGTCGAACGGGTCTGCAGGCGCAGCGAGGGCCCCTGGCGCGCCGCCGAGGGCCGCCAGCATCGCGAGGCTGCGGACCGGGCTCGGAGTCGGGCGATGGCGCGTCACGGCCTGCAGTCCTACCATATTCGGACCCGTCCCGAGCGGCCCTCTGCATTGACGAAGGCCCACAGACGTGGCATGACTCACCGTGGCCGTCGACCCCAGCCGCCCGCCGGAGTCGCTCCCGCTGCCGCAACCGGCGGTTCCCGAACCAACCGGTCGCGCGGCCG
>JAYYRS010000248.1:0-8002 GCA_036126975.1 Myxococcota bacterium | reverse complement strand
GGCGCCTTCGGCACCGCAAAGAACGATCTGGCAGGTCCGCGCGACTTCGAGGTCGACGCCGCACAGGTCACCGTCCACTTCGCCCCGCAGCACGACCCCATCCAGCACCTAATCGCTGGGGTCGACGCAGCGGAACACAGCATCCGCTTCCTCATCTTCTCGTTCACCCACCCGGACCTCCGGGACGCGCTGATCCGTGCACACGAACGTGGCGTCGAGGTGGTCGGCGTGGTCGACGAGAGCCAGGCGGCGATTCGTTGGTCCGTAGACGACCAGCTCGCTGCCGCCGGCATCTCGGTCTTCATCGATGGCAACCACGAAAACAGGGGGTGGTCCGGCGGAAAACTCCATCACAAGCTCATGCTGATCGACGGGGATGTTCCCGGAGCAGACCCGGTGCTCATCACGGGCTCCTTCAACTGGTCGCGGGCAGCCACGCGGAGCAATGATGAGAACCTCGTCGAGATCCGGGAAGCCAAGCTTCAGTCCCAGGCACAGGCCCTGTTCTGCGACCGACTGGCCATCGCAACCCCTCATCCGGACGGTCCGGCAGAACCGCGCGACCCCTGCCACGCATGGGGTCGGCTGGTCATCAACGAGGTCATGCCGAATCCCGTTGGAACCGACCGGGGGCAGGAGTACGTCGAGATCGTGAATGCGGGGGCCACCAACGTGTCTCTTGCGGGCTGGTCCATTGGTGATGCCCGGGCAGACGACCGACATGTATTCCGCCGCGGGACCCTGCAGCCGGGCGAGGGTGTCGTCGTCTTCGACAGGGGGGACCACGCGCACGTTCCTGCCTCGTGCACCTCCACCAGCAGCTTCCTGAGCCTCAACAACAGTGGAGACACCGTTTCGCTGCGCGCACCGGACGGTGCCGTGATCGACACGGTCCGGTACGGCGCGAGTCGCGATGGAGAGTCCTGGAACCGGGCTTCGGACGGCACACCGGGCGCCGCACTCATCCCCCACGGAGAGGTCGAGGGTGCGACCGAGCCGCAGTCACCGGGCACGTTGGCGAACGGACGGGGCTTCCTCGAAGGACCCCGCTTCGAGCTTGTGATCAACGAGGTCATGCCCGACCCGGTCGGCAGGGACCGCGGTCAGGAGTACGTCGAGATCGTCAACCTGGGGCCGGATGCCGCCCCCCTCGAGGGCATCACGCTCTCCGACGGCAACGGCCTGCGCCACCGATTTGGTCCCGAGATGCTTGCCGCGGGGAGGGCACTGGTCCTGTTCGACCAGGGAGACCATGCGGGAATACCCGGGGCCCGCAGCGCGACGACCGGGTTCCTGTCGCTCAACAACACCGGCGACACGCTGACGATGTCTTCCCGGGACGGGGAGCTGATGGACTTCGTGGCCTGGGACGACGCCGGACCCGGCGAGTCCTGGACCCGCGCGGAGGACGGCAACCCGGGTGCTCCGCTTGTCCTCCATGGCGACGTCAGCCCGGATGGCCGCCTGGCGTCGCCCGGAACGCGACTGGATGGAAGCATCTGGTAGCGGGTCCCCCCGGCGGCGAAGGTTCGCCGCATCGCGCAGACATCCAACCCGGCCCGTCAGAACTCGACGCCCTTCCGTGCGCGGATCCCTGCCTTGTAGGCATGTTTGATCAGGGTGTGGTCCGTGACCGTGTCGGCTGCATCGATGACCGCCTGGGGCGCGTCCCTGCCCGTGACAATGACCGAGACGGACGCGGGCTTGCCCCGGAGCACCTTCGCCACCTCGTCAGCGTCGAGATACTCGTAGCGGAGGGCAATGTTGAGCTCATCGAGCACGACCACGTCGTAGTCGCCCGAAGCGATGTGGGCCGTCGCTACCGCCCATCCCTTCTGCGCCGACGCGATGTCCTGGTCGCGGTCCTGGGTGTTCCAGGTGAACCCATCACCGGACACGGTATGCGTGATCTCGGGAAACCGCTTGAGCGCAGCCTGTTCACCGGTCTTCCAGGTCCCCTTCACGAACTGGATGACGCTGACGCGCTGGCCGTGGCCGGCCGCGCGGAGGGCCACCCCGAATCCTGCGGTCGACTTCCCCTTTCCGTGTCCCGTATGCACGACGACCACGCCCCGGCGGATGGTCTTGCTCCGGACCTCCGCGTCCTGGACTGCCTTGAGCTCCTTCATCCTGGCGTTGTGCTCCGCGGCACTGCGCGGGCGCGCCTCGGGACGGGGTGGGTCGTCTGGTGCGGACATCGGTGCTCCAGTGGGGGCGCCTGGGGACTTTCCCCCTGCCAACCCCGCGCCTATCGTCGGCCCGCTCCGTCGCAACACCCCATGACGTCAATCGTTGGCGTGCTCACCGTACTTCGGGAAGAACGGAAGCCGAGGCCCCAGCGCATGTCCTGGCGGAATCGGTACGCCCAGGCTCTCCACCGCGAAGACGTCCTTGGGCAGATTCAGGCTCTGTCGCACCCGGTCCATGGTGGAAGGCACAAAGGGATAGAGCATCACCATCAGCGTCTTCAGCACCATGAAACAGGTGGCGAGTGCATCGCGGCGCTCCCGCTCGTCGAACCGGTCATCGTGCGGCTTGTACTGCGTGAACTGGGAGTTGATTGTCCGGGCGTAGTTCTCCAGGGCGTAGAGCATCGCGGGATAGTCAGCCTTCTGCATTGCGCCGACATACCGCTGCACGATGCGGGCCGTCTCGGCAACGACTTTCGGGTCCAGTTCTCCGTCCGGCACCCGTCCACCGAACTTGCTGTGCGCAGCCGCGATCGGCTTCTCCAGGGCAGCATTGAGGGGGCCCGCCAGGAACTGGTTCCGCGCGTCGAATTCCGCAAAGTCGAAATTCGACTGTTTCCGAGAGAGCCCCAGCAGCGCGAGGTAGTACCGGACCTGGTCCGGATCATGACCGCGGGCGCCAACAAGCTCGTCCGCGAGGACGAAGTTGCCGCGACTCTTCGACATCTTCTCCCCCTCGACGAGGAGGTGGAAGCAACCGAAGACTTCGGTCATCTGGAGCTCTCCGACCACCGGCAGTCGATGCGGATCCTCCTGCGTGCCCAGCCACATCGCGCCCTGCAGAAGCACGTAGAAGAAGACGTTGTCCTGCCCAAGGAACTGGTAGACCGCAGCAGACGGATCCTTCCAGAAGAGGTCGGCCTCCGCCGCATCCCGGCCTGCCTGCTCCAGCGCGACCCGGGTGAAGGTGATGGGCGCAATCAATGAGTCCGGCCAGACATACAGCGTCTTTCCAATGAGGTCAGGGTCGAGATCTTCCGGAACCGGGAGGCCCCATTTCACGTCCCGCGTGATGCTCCGAAAGGCCCAGCCGTTGTCGACCTCGGCCTCCACACCCGCGGCGGCGAGGACGGCAAGAGCTGCATCCCGGGCACCCTTGTCTCCAAACTGCAGGACGACACCCCCTCCCTTGGCGTACTGCCACTTGTGCCGGGCAAGGTCGGAGCGGACCGCCTTCACAGCTGCTTCGTGGGTCTTCTCGAAGCGCAACCGGGGCAGGACCGTGTTCAGCGTCTCTGCGATGACGCTCTGGCGCCACGACCGCTTCTTGCCTTCCAACCACACCCGCAGGGTCTCGCTGACGGCGTCCATGTCCAGGAACCAGTGCACGGTCTCACGCTGCTCGGGCGTGGCCTCGGAGAGCTGCGAGCGGGGTTCGATCAGCTCGGTGGCCTCGTGCTGGTGGCCGCACCGACCGCACTCATCTGCATAGGCATCGGTGTACCCACATGCCGGACAGGTGCCACGGACCAGCCGATCCGCGAGGAAGCGATCCACGTCCGGGTCGTACCACTGCAGGGTCGTCCGCTTTTCGAGCATCCCGTTGGCATGGAGCCGCCGAAGGAACCAGTGGGCCAGTTCGGTCTGCTTCGACAGCGACTCGGCGCGGGAGGTGCCGGTGTAGACATCCACCGAGATGCCAAATGCCGCCAGGGTTGCACTCTGCGCCTGGTGGATCTTCGAGATGTACTCCTGGACGGTCAGTCCCTCCTGACCTGCCGCGACATCCGCGCCCGTGCCATGGTCGTCGGTCCCGTTCACGAACAGGACATTGTCTCTGCCGATCAGCATCCCCACCCAGCGGGCATGGATGTCTGCGGGCACATGTGCGCCGGCGAGATGACCGATGTGGAGGGGACCGTTCGCATACGGCATGCCCGCAGTCACGACCGCGCGGGCCGGCCGCGGGATCCGACCCAGCACGGACGGGATGTCCATGGGCGGCCGTCCGCCCTTCTTTCGGGACTTCTTGCTGGTGCGCGCGGCCGTTGGGTCTGGTGCGGTGGACATGGCCTCCCGCCTAACCCGCGGGACGCGCCCGACCCCTACCGGCGCGCGACGGCTCCCGGAGGAGCATGATTGGAGGCGGCCCCCTCCTTGCGCAGTCGGGGACCACCGTGCGCCCAGAGTCCGGACCTCGCACGGCGTCGCCACGCCTCTACCAGGGCCATGTGTGGCGCCGCGAGCGCCGCGATGACCGGCAACAACGCCTCGGCGATCGCGACCTGGGGAGCAAACCGATGCACGCACGCCAACACGACCGCACCCCCGACGGCAGCCGCCACGGTCAGGCGCAGCGACCGGACCCAGAACGCGCGCCCGAAACCCTCCCGGTACAGCGTCTCCACATGGGCCCGGCTGTGCCAGCACGCGAAATATCCGGCAAATGCGAGCAGCGGCGGGGCGAGAGACAGCCACAGCGTCACGGCTGCGGCGTCCACGACCGCCCGCGTGGTCGACAACCGGTCACCGCGTGCAGCAATCAGCGCGGCGGCATGAACGGCCAGCAGGGACAGCGCGATCGTGACCGATGCATGCGCCGGCGGCGCTTCTGCTGACAGGCTCGGTCCGAGCAGTTCGGCCACCTGGGCCGGCTGCGCGGTGAACAGGACGCCGACAATCAACGCACCGCGGGTCAGCCGGGCAGCGGTCGCGCCGGGCCCAGGCCCGAGCTCCCGAAGGTCCCCTTCCCCGAAGTGCCATGCGCTCGCCGCCAGGAATGCCAGGAAGCTGGCCTGCGGAGCGACCCACCACGCCAGACCGGTTGCCACGACGGGCGCGAGGTACGCGACGTAGAAAAGGATCCCCCGAACGCGGAAGATCCTCGCTGAAACTCGGTCATCGAGGGCGCCGTGGGGCAACCCGAGAACGACCAGGGCCACGGCCAGCACCACCAGCTGGGCCCCCTGGGTGGGCGTCGCCTGCGCGACGGCAAAAGAGACCGCCGCCGTGGCAGCTGCCCATCCAAGGTTCACGGCCGTGCCCCCCACCACCACATCACGGAACCGACCACACACTGCAGCAGGCCCGTAACGACCATGCCCTGGACCTCGACGATGCGGGGATCACCCACATCGGTGAGGGCCAGGACAAAGCCGATGACCATGCCGAGCAGTCCAAGGAATCCCACCGCTGCGCCCGCTGTGCGAAAACCGCCTCGGTCAACTTCCTCTTCCTGCTGCGACATGGTCCCTCCGGCCGGACGCTGCGCGTTGCGCAGGTCCGGCACAACAATCACTTGGCCGTTGCCGGAGCGCTGACCGTGCCGTTGATGGAGATGCCTTCGGCGTCCATCTTCGCGCGAGCGATGGCGTAGATCATGAACCCGTAGCCACACTTCGCGAGGATGTCAGCGATGCTGTAGCCGACCTGGAGGCCAACCTCAGCGGTGCTGCCGCTCAGGCCGATCATCGGAAGCATGTACGCGATGGGGTAGAAGCCCCAGGTACCGATGAGCAGGAGGCGGGTGTTCCGGAAGAGGACCTTGACCTCGGGCGCTGCGTCAGCCGTGGCCTTGCTCAGCTGCACGAAGAGGGCGTACATGATGTAGAGGAAGGGCACGGTGCTCAGCGTTCCCCAGAGCGCGCGGGTACCCGTCGCATCTGCGAGCTCGCCCGGGTAGCCGAGGCCGATCATGAGCGCGGAGGCGATCATGAGCTTGCCCATCAGGCCCTTGCGGAGCGAGGGAGCGAGTGCAAGCACTGCGACGAGCTCGGCGCAGAGGAGCGGAACGGTGAGGAGCCAGTCGACGTACCGGTAGGCATCGTTGAAGGGCTGCCCGGACGCCACGTAGGTGCCAGCCTCCGTAAGGGTGTACGCCTCGGCCCAGCTGCCGAAGATTCGCCAGTAGTGGTAGCCAGCGATTCCGACCACCAGCGACGACATGATCATCGCGGGACGGAACCGGGGCGCAAGCTGCTGCCGGCACATGACAAAGAATGCAAAGCTGCCGAGCATCGCGGCGATCGCGAGTGACAGCATGTTGTAGACGAGTTCGAACTCAACCGCCGAAAGAGTGGGCATGGTTTACCTCCTGTAGAGCCAGCGCGGCTCCCATCGGCACGTAGCCCTGTTCAGACCCTGTGCAATATTTTATTCGATCGTCGAACTGAACCGATCACCGGGAAGCGGCCCCAGCGGGATGCCGTCGTGCTCACAGACCCTGTACACGAGCGCTTCCAGTCGGGCGCGCACGTCGGCCATCGCGCGGGCGAGGTCCCGATGGAGCGCTGCGTCCACAGGCGACGTCTCGACGCACTGGTTGCTGTACTCCTCCAAAGCAATGGCCGAAAGTGTGATCCGAGCGAGGTGTTCTGGGCATTCGCACGTCACCCTGTGCTGGAGCTCCAGCAGTCGCTGGAGCGTCTGCTTCGAGATGCTCGGCGGCTCGGGCGCTGGATCGGGTGGGGCTGCCTGCAGTCCCCGCGCAACCGTGAGCAGGTCATCTCGCCGCATCGGGCCCCGGATCACCGTTGCTCCCGCCGCTTCCAGGGCGCCCCGCCGCCGTCGGGACACGATCGGCGCGAGCACGGCAAGGGGTATCCCGGGGTGCCGTTCCCGGATCGACGCCACCCGCGCAATCGGAGCATTACCGAGAAGGTCGATCTGCACGACGATTGCACTCATACCGAAAGCCGGGATCGCCGACAGTGTACGAACCACGCGCAGGGCGGACGGGGCGCCGTCCATCGGCAGACCCGGGTGCGCGACCACCACGAAGCCCTCATCCGAGGGACCTCTCGCAACGGTGTGCAGGGTCGCAGCGCGTTCACGAAGTTGTTCAGTGGACAGGTCTGCGAGCATCCCGATCGCATGTCCCTGGTGGGTCAGCGTGCGGGCAAGACGCAATCGCTCGACCTGCTCCGCACTGTAGGTCCGGGTGCCCCCCGCGGAGCGTTCCGGTTGGACGAGGCCGTACCGGCGCTCCCATGTTCTGATCGTATTGACGGATACACCTGCCATACTGGACGCTTGGCCGATACGGTAGGGGCCAGGATGGAAAGACGGTGGGGCTGCCATGGCCGCGCTCCGGTGTGGGCGGGAACTCTGTCCCCCCCGGGGTGTTCATGAATACCTCACAACCTGCTCACCTGCGCTGATTCCCGACCAAAAATGAAGGAGCACTAGATTTTTGCCGGCGAAATCCGCTCATAGTGTGTGCCTCGACGCCCACACCGACGGATCAACCGCGGCGCCGGTCCACGCAGGAGCGGCTGTGGTGGACCGTGCACAGGGTCCATCCGCCCGCGAACGCCCGGCCCGGCCCACGCCCGGGCCGGGGGAGCGATCGGGGCATCCGCAGGCCAGCTACTCGACGTCAGCGATCAAGGAGCGGAGGGAGTCCGGCACCTCCGCGCGACCCAATCCGACAAGCTCGCCGGCGGCATCCGCAGCCCGGGCCAGCGCGTTGCAGAGGGTCTCGAGGTCGAGGTCGCTCGCGAGAAGTCCCGGCAGGTAGATGTCCGGCCTGCCCGGCCGCTGGAGGGTCAGGACCGCCGGGATCCCCGCGATCCCACCCCCAGTACCGGCCAGCATGGACGCCATCTCGTCTCGCTCCCATCGTGCCTGGAGACCGACAAGGTCGAGCTTCCGGCGGCGCTGTACGGGAGTGGGGCTGCGTGAGCGGTCGGTGAACTGCCGTCCGTCCACCAGAACCGCCACCCCGCCGGCCCGGACATCCACCCAGCTGTACACGAGCCCGACCCGCTGGCGGATCCGCACCTCGACGGAGTTGAAACCCGCGGCCCACTCCA
>JAYYRS010000247.1:0-3543 GCA_036126975.1 Myxococcota bacterium | reverse complement strand
GTTCCGGATGCGTTTCTTGCCATCGATGGTCTCTTCGAGACCTTCTTGACGATTCTCTCGGAGCTGGGGGCCTATCCAGCCGTCATCGGTCGGGAGCTCGACCGCTACCTGCCGTTCCTCGGCACGACCAAGGTGCTGATGGCTGCCGTGAAGGCGGGCGCGGGTCGGGAGATGGCGCACGAGGCGATCAAAGAGCATGCAGTCGCGGTGGCCCTCGCCATGCGGGAACTCGGCACAGTGGAGAATGATCTGATGGCGAGGCTTGCGGACGACCCGCGCATTCCGCTCGACCGTACCGCGCTTGAGGCGCTTCTCGGAGAGCCCCTCTCCTTTGTCGGTGCGGCATCCGCGCAGGTTGCATCGTTCCGGGACGCGGTGGCGGAACTCGCCGTGGCCTACCCTGACGCCGCGGCCTATCGGCCCGGAGCCATCCTGTGAGTCCGGATGGACGCTGGGACTGCAGAACGATGGCGCCGCCCGCCCCTGCACGCCGGTCCTTCGTTTCAGGTTACGTCGGCCGGCGAGAGATGAGAGGGCAGACGTCGACAGCGGTGGGCCTCTCGTGTCCCACGCGGTTCCTCTTCGCGGGGCCCGCCGGGAGTCGCAAGATGCGTGGGAAAGCCCATCGCCCTGCAGGTCACCACGCAGGCGGCCGTCGGCGCGATCCGGCGCGGGCGAGTGTGCGAGTGTGCGAGACTGCCGCCGATTGAGTGTTTCGAGGGAGTGAGCAATGCAGGTGGGTGTTCCCAGGGAGCGATTCGATGGCGAGCGACGCGTCGCGGCCACGCCCGACACCGTAAAGCGCCTCATCAAGATGGGCTTCGACGTCGTCGTGGAGACAGGAGCGGGGGCGCGCGCGCAGCTACCGGATGATGCATACGAGGCGGCCGGTGCCCGGATCGCCGTGGAGCGGGCGGATGTCTGGTCCTCTGCCGACGTGGTGCTGAAGGTCCGGCCGCCCACGGCCTTGGACGACGGCGTCCATGAGGCGGACTCCCTTCGAAAGGGGCAGCTGCTCATCAGCCTGCTCTTTCCTGCGCAGAATGGTCCGCTCGTTGAGCAGATGTCGGCGAAAGGCGCGTCGGTCGTCGCGCTCGACCAGATCCCGCGCATCAGTCGTGCCCAGAAGATGGACGTGCTGTCGAGCATGGCCAACATCGCCGGCTATCGGGCCGTCATCGAGGCTGCGAACCAGTTCGGGAGCTTCTTCGGCGGGCAGATCACGGCGGCGGGCAAGACCCGTCCGGCACAGGTCCTCGTCATCGGCGCGGGCGTGGCGGGACTGGCGGCCATCGCTGCAGCTCGTGGTCTCGGAGCCCAGGTCCGCGCCTTCGATGTCCGCCTCGCAGCCAAGGAACAGGTGGAGTCCCTCGGCGCCCGCTTCCTGGAGCTGGAGTTCGAGTCCGACGAGAGCGGTGAGACCGCTGGTGGCTACGCCAAGACGATGTCGAAGGAGTTCATCGACGCCGAGATGAAGCTGTTCCTCGAGCAGGCCCGCGAGGTCGACATCATCGTGACCACCGCGCTCATCCCGGGGAAGAAGGCTCCGATGCTGATCGACGAGGAGATGGTCGAAGCCATGCGTCCGGGGTCCGTCATCGTCGACATGGCGGCGGAGCAGGGTGGCAACTGCGCCTGTACCGTGCCGGGTGAGGCCACCACCGCACATGGCGTGACGGTCATCGGCTACACCGACCTGACGAGCCGACTGCCCACGCACGCGAGCCAGTTCTTCGGGTCCAATATCGTTCATCTCCTCGATGACATGGGCAAGGCAGCGGGACACCGCATCGATCTGGAGGATGAAGTGGTGCGGAAGTCCCTCGTCCTCCATGACGGGCAGCTGATGTGGCCGCCGCCGCCAGATCCGGAGCCGGAGCAAAGTCCCGCGCCGGCGCCAGCGCCGGCCCCTGTCACGGCCCCGCCCGCGGCGTCCGAGCCGGCGTCCGGCTCCTCTCGCAGCCTCGTCGCGGCCGTGGCCGCGGTCCTGCTCGTGGTGGTCGGATTGTTTGCGCCAGCGGACTTCGTGCAGCACTTCACGGTGTTCATCCTGGCCTGCTTCGTGGGCTGGCAGGTCGTATGGAACGTGGCACCTGCACTCCACACGCCGCTGATGAGTGTCACCAACGCGATCAGCGGCATCATCGTGGTGGGCGGTCTGCTCCAGGCGGCGACAGGAGAGGTCGGCCCCGCCGCCATCCTCGGGGCGATCGCCGTGCTGGTCGCCACCATCAACATCTCCGGCGGGTTCCTCGTGACG
The DNA here is from genome assembly GCA_036126975.1 of Myxococcota bacterium. Lineage (GTDB taxonomy): Bacteria > Myxococcota_A > UBA796 > UBA796 > UBA2385 > JAYYRS01. The sequence goes on along the minus strand of JAYYRS010000247.1, from coordinate 1,283 downwards.
CGCCGGATGCTCGCCATGTTCCGGAAGGAGGGCTGAGCCATGCTGCAGAGTCTCTCCGGTGTACCCACGGTCGCCTACCTGGGCGCAGCCGTACTGTTCATCCTGTCGCTCGGCGGCCTGTCCAACCAGGAGACCGCACGCCGTGGAAACGTCTACGGACTCGTGGGGATGACGATCGCCATCGCCGCCACGTTCCTGCTGGCGGACCCGGGGTCCATGAGTCCCACGGCATGGGGCATGATCCTGGTGCCGGTGGTGGCTGGCGGGGCGATCGGTGCCGTCATGGCCCAGCGGGTCGCGATGACGGGCATGCCCCAGCTGGTCGCGCTGCTGCACTCGTTCGTTGGACTCGCCGCCGTCCTCGTGGGCGTCTCGTCAGCCCTGCACCCCGTGGAGACAGGGTCGGTTGGCGCGCTCGTCGTCCACCAGATCGAGATCTGGCTGGGCGTCGCCATCGGCGCGGTCACGTTCACGGGGTCGGTCATCGCCTGGGCCAAGCTGCGGGGTTCGCTCGGGGGCAAGCCGCTGCTGCTTCCCGGACGGCACGGGCTCAACGGTCTGGCCATCGTCCTGCTGGTTGCGGGGGCGGTCGGCTATGTGCAGGAGTCGGTCGCTCCGGGTTCGTTGCCTGCCGTAGGCGGCGCGGATCCCGCGCTGCTGCTTCTCATCGGCAACACCATCCTGTCCTGCCTTCTTGGGGTGCATCTCGTCGCCGCCATCGGGGGCGCGGACATGCCGGTCGTCGTGAGCCTGCTGAATTCGTACTCGGGCTGGGCGGCGGCTGCGGCCGGGTTCATGCTGAGCAATGACCTGCTCATCGTGACGGGTGCGTTGGTCGGCTCTTCGGGAGCCATCCTCTCGTACATCATGTGCGAGGCCATGAACCGGAGCATCTGGAACGTGGTGTTTGGCGGGTTCGGTGCCGACGCCGGCCAGGCCCCGCAGAAGGGAGACGGCCGGGGCCGCGATGACGTCCTGGAGACCGATGCGGCTGAGGTCGCGGGGTGGGCCAAGGGCGCAAAGAGCATCGTCATCGTTCCTGGCTACGGTCTCGCCGTTGCGCGCGCCCAGCATCTCGTGCACGAATTCTCCGGGCAGCTCCGCAAGAAGGGCATCGACGTCCGCTACGCCATCCATCCCGTGGCGGGTCGGCTCCCGGGCCACATGAACGTGCTCCTCGCGGAGGCCGGCGTCCCCTACGACATCGTGCTCGAGATGGACGAGTTGAATGAGGATCTGCCGGAGACGGACCTGGTGCTTGTCATCGGGGCCAACGACATCGT
>JAYYRS010000246.1:0-4505 GCA_036126975.1 Myxococcota bacterium | reverse complement strand
AGGCCGCCCCTCCCCCCGAAGGTCCACCGTACCGGGCGATCGCGGCGGCCACGGCGGGGACCGCTGCCCTGTTGGGCATCCTCGGTGCCGTCTGGTGGCGCAGGAGGCAACGCCCGGGGCCGGTCATCCCGCCCGATCCGCCGGATGTGCAGGCCCGACGGTCCTGGGCTGCAGCGCGGTCGGCTGGTCTCGATGACCACGGCCTCGCACTGGCACTGAGCCGAATCCTGCGGGTCTACATCGAGCAGACACAGGGCTGGCCGGCGACGGCACGGACGACGCGGGAGATCATCCATCACCTCGAAGCCCAGACAACAATGGGAACCGCGGACCGGCTCCGCGCAGCGGCCGTGCTGGATGCCACCGACCGGCTCAAGTTCGCACGCGAGGGCGGGGGAGCGGCGTTCTTCGACCGGCTTGGAGATGACTTCGAATCCGTCCTGAGCGCGCTGCACTCCGCACCGGCGACGCCTGGAGCAGCACCATGATCGAGTGGGCCCATCCGCTGTGGTTGCTCGCGTTGCCGGTCGCCCTGCTCATTCCCTTGATCAACCGGAATCCCCGGATGGCCGTCAGCGGTCTCGACACCATTCGAGGCGGCATGAGCACCCGGCGACTCCTGGCCTGGGCGCCCGGCGCCCTCGGCGCGGTCGGCATCGGGATGCTCATCGTCGCGCTCGCCCGACCGCAGGCGGTCCATCGGCGAACCGTGGTCCAGCAGGAGGGCATCGACATCCTCATGGTCCTGGATACATCCGGGTCGATGGAGGCCGAGGACTACCGCCTGGGGGGCCGCGACGCCTCGCGGCTCGTGGTCGCCATGGAGACGATCGCGCGCTGCGCAGAGGGCCGTCCAAACGACCGCCTCGGACTGGTGGTCTTCGGAGAAGAGGCCTTCACGCAGGTCCCGCTGACCACCGACCACTCCGCCCTGATCCGCTTCCTCCGGCTCGTTCGCATCGGCATGGCAGGACAGCGAGCCACGGCCGTGGGCGATGCCATCGCCGTCGCAAGCAAACGCCTCACCGACCTCGATGCGCCCAGCCGCGTGGCGATCCTCCTCACGGACGGCCGCTCCAACGCGGGGCAGGTGGATCCCCGGCAGGCCGCGGCTGCCGCGCAAGCGCTTGGCGTCAAGGTCTACACCATCGGCGTCGGCAGCACCGACGGCGGCGGACGCGGCCTCTTCGGGCTGCTTGGCGGACGCAGCAGCGACCTCGACGAGGGGACCCTCCAGGCCATCGCAGACACCACCGGCGCCCGCTACTTCCGCGCCGGAGACACCCAGGCGCTTTCGGAGGTCTACGCCACGATCGACGCTCTCGAGACCAGCACCGCAGAGGTCGAAGAGCTGGTGCAACGGGAGGAGCGCTTCCGCCCGTGGGCCACCGCAGGTCTGGCACTGCTGCTGTTGCAGTTCCTTCTCGGGAACACCGTGCTGCGGCGGCTGCCGTGAACTGGGCCGAACCAGCATGGCTGCAGGGGCTCTGGGCACTCCCGCTCCTCGCAGTCGCAACCACCCTGATGCTCCGCTCGCGGCGCACGGCACTCGCCCGCCTGGGTCCCCTCGCCTCCGAGCGCTCCAGCACAGGGGTCATGCAGCTCCACCGAGCGCGCGCTGCGTTGTACGTGGCGGCATTCGGGTTGATCCTCGTGGCGCTCGCAGGTCCGCGATGGGGATGGCGCTGGCAGGAACTCAAACGAGAAGGACTGGACATCGTTGTCGTCCTTGACACCAGCCTCTCGATGGGCGCGGAGGACATCGACCCATCGCGGATGGAACGCGCCCGCCGCGAGCTGTTCGACCTTGCAGACATTCTGGCCGGCGACCGCGTTGGCATGGTCATCTACGCGGGCGGCGCCCACCCGCGAATGCCGCTGACTGTCGACTACAGCGCACTGCGATTCGTGGCGAAGGACGCCACGACACAGACCCTGCTCGCCCGCGGTTCGGACATGGGTGCTGCGATCGAGACTGCGGTGGCTCTGCTCGACATGGAGCACGATGCAGACAAGGCAATCCTCGTCATCAGCGATGGAGAGGACCACGGGGGCGGCGCGGTGGAGGCCGCGGCGAATGCGGCTGCGCTCGGCGCCCATGTCTACGTGCTGGGTGTCGGTTCGGACGACGGAGCTCCGGTGCCTGACCCCGCTGGAGGCTTCAAGAAGGACGGACGCGGGGATCTCGTCCTGAGTCGCATGGATGAGTCTCTCCTGCGAGAGGTCGCACGGGCCGGGCGCGGGGCGTATGTCCGGTCCGTCGCGGGTCGCAGCGACCTTGATGCCTTGTACCTGGGAGAGATCCGCGGACGGCTCCAGGGCGCCGAACTGGAGGTCCGCCGGGAGCGGGTCTGGACCGAACGCCATCCATGGCCCCTGGGCCTGTCGGTCGCGCTGATCCTGCTCGCATCGATGTTGCGCCCAGGCCGTCTGCGCCTGCCTGGGGCCGCTCTCAGCCTGGCGTTCGGGATCATCATCGCCCGACCCGCCGTCGCTGCGGACATGGACCTCGCGACGGACCTTGCCGCACGGCAGGCTGATGCGCCTGACGACCTCCTTCTTGCCGAGCAGCTCGGCCAGGCATTGTTTGAGGCAGGCAGATTCAATCAGGCCCACCAGGTCCTCGCAGGCGTCGCGGAACGGACCCTCGACGCGGACCAGCGAAATCGCGCACGCACCAATGCCGGTCTCGCGGCGTACCAGGCGGGACGACTCACCCAGGCGGTCGAGGACTGGCAGCGCGTCCTCCAGGACGAACCCGAGCACCCTGCCGCGTCCGCGAATGCGCAGGCGGTGCAGCAGGAGATCCGCCGCAGGATGGGTCAGGAAACTCCTCCGGATGGGAATCAGGGTCAGGACGGACAGCAGCAGGACGGGCAACAGCAGGACGGACAACAGCAGGACGGACAGCAGCAGGACGGACAACAGCAGGACGGACAGCAGGACGACCCACTTCCCACAGACGGCACCCGACCGGACGACCCCGAGGCTGATTCCATGGCCACGGAAGCGCCCGGGCAGCGCGGCGAAATCGATGAAAAGGGCCCCGCAGAAGCGGAAGGACAGGCGGATGCCGACCCGGCGAGCGTCGCAAGCCGCGACACCGGTGCGGGCGACGGGGAAGATGCTCCCCCCCTCGGGAGGCCCGGGGAGATCTCGCCCGAAGAGGCCATCCGGCTGCTCGAAGGCGTCGAAGAGGGTACGCCCCGCGTGCCGGCCACCCGCCATCGCCCTGGGGACAAAGACTGGTGAACGTCGCTCTCCTGCTTCTGCTCGCTTTGCTGCCGGGCGCTCTCGCGGCGCGGCTGGAACTCGCCATGGACACGGCCGAGCTCCAGCCGGGGCAGACCGTGTCGCTCCAGGTGCAGCTGGTCGATGGTCAGGCACGGGGGCTCCCCGACCTGCAGCTCCCCCCGGGACTGGAGGCCCGATACACCGGCCAGTCCAGCTCCACGGTCGTCGTGAACTTCGACACCACGAGGATCGTCCGGTACTCCTATGCGGTCACCGCGAGACAGCCCGGGACCTACCGCGTGGGGCCTGCCCGCATGACCGTCGGTGGCAGCCCCCTGGAAAGTCCATCCGTGGAGGTCACGGTGACGCCCAGGGACGCGGAGACCCCCTCCGCAGTCGGCGTCTCCGCGAGCTTGTCTTCGCCGACGCCCTACCTCGGGCAGGTCGTGTTGTTCGGGGCGGAGTACCGCCGGACCGGGCAGGTTCTCGATGCACGGTGGACGCTGCCCGACTTTGATGGCTTCATCGACGAGAAGACCATCGAGGGGACGCGCAGGGAATACAGCACCACGGTGGATGGAGCGCAGCTCATCGTCGATGAGATCCGCATTCCGCTCGTCGCCGTCGGAGAAGGCCGGCGTTCCATCGGGCGTGCAGGCGTGACGGCGCAGATCCCCGTCCGTCGGCGGCCCAGGACCCGACGCGACATGTTCTTTGATCGCACGGAGGTCCGCACGGAGACATGGACCAGCGATCCCATGGACATCACGGTCCGCCCCCTTCCAGACACGGGACGGCCGCCGGACTTCAGCGGCCTGGTCGGCCGATTCCGGATCTCCGCGGTCGCATCGAGCCTGGAGATGGCACTCGGGGAGTCGGTCACGCTTGCGGTCACCGTCGAGGGGGACGGTACCCTGTCGGGGTTCAAGCTCCCGCCCGTCGACGAGGACGCCGGGATTCGCGTCTATGACGATGAGCCCGAGCGCACAGCGAGCCTCGCGGATGGTCGGTTCCGCACGCGCGCGACGTTCCGACGCGCCGTCGTTCCAGAGGCCGAGGGGACCTTGACCATTCCCCCGATCCGCATCACCAGCTTCGACCCTGCCAGTGGGGCGTATGTGGCCGCAGCGTCGGACCCCATCGAGCTGATGGTCCGTCCCGGCGAGGGCGCGGGTTCGGTGACCAGCTTCGCGGAGGGCGAAACCGGCCCGCGTGGCGCGGTCGCGGCACTCGGCGAGGACATCCTGCCTGCAACCGGAGACGCCCGAGTG
>JAYYRS010000245.1:0-5740 GCA_036126975.1 Myxococcota bacterium | reverse complement strand
GGACCGAACGGTCCCGCCGGGCGTTCTTTTTTTTCCGCGAACACCCCTGCCTGGACAGGCGGCGCCTGGCCGGCATCCCCATGGAGGAAGCCGGTGGCGAAGGCTCCCCGCGGCTTCGATGTCGTGGTTGACCCAGGCGCAGCGCCCACCATGGCGGGCACACGGGTCCGACCGCCGGGCCGCGACCGGGCCGCTCGGACGCGCCCCTTCCTGCGGTCCATGAGAGGTAGCTGCTGCCGCACATGCGCGGTGATGGTGCCCGGTCTCCCCCACCGCCGGTAGACTGGAGACGTCCAGAACCCGGGCGCCCATGCCTCCTTCCTTCACGCTCAACGGTACACCCGTCTTCCTGCCCCCACTCGCCCCAACGACCACGCTCCTCGAGTGGTTGCGGGCCGCCGGTCATACCGGAACCAAGGAGGGCTGTGCAGAGGGAGACTGCGGCGCGTGCACCGTCGCGCTGCTCGACACCGAGGCGCCCGGTGGACCCACCTGGCGGTCTGTGTGCTCCTGCATCATGCTCCTGCCCCAGGTCGTAGGGCGCCACATCGTGACGGTGGAAGGGCTCGCAGATGCGGACGGCCTTCACCCCGCGCAGGCGGCCATGGTGGAAGCGCTGGGGTCGCAGTGCGGCTACTGCACGCCGGGCTTCGTGATGAGCCTCTTCGAGGCAACCTACCGGGACGACCTGGACTGTCAGGCGAAGAAGGATGACCAGCTCTGCGGAAACCTCTGCCGATGCACGGGGTACCGTCCGATCCGGGACGCACTCGAGGCGGTCGCAGGCGCACGGCCCGCGGACCGATTCCGAGACGCCACCGAAACCGACCCCGCGAGCCTCCCTGCCGTCGATCACGTCCACGGAGACCAGCGACTGGTGCGCCCGTCAGCCTGGCATGACCTCTGGCCTCTGCTGGACGTGTCCGACGTCCGGATCGTCGCCGGCGCCACGGACCTCGGACTCGACGTGACCCAGCGGCACGCGGTCCTGCCCATGCTCGTCGACGTGGGCGCGCTGCCCGGAATGCGCGGTCTCGAAACCCTCTCCCAGGGCGGCTGGCGGATCGGCGCGGGCACGCGCCTCTCCGACCTCGAGCACTGGGCCGCGGACCATGCACCGCTCATGGCGCGGATGCTGCGGTACTTCGCCTCGCGCCAGATCAAGAACAACGCCACGCTGGGGGGCAACCTGTGCAACGCCTCTCCCATCGGCGACCTCGCCCCCGTGCTTCTCGCGAGGGACGCCACGGTCGTCCTCCGGAGCGTGTCTGGCGAGCGGCGTGTGCCCATCGAAGCGTTCTTCCTCTCCTACCGGAAGACCGCCTTGCGGCCCGGCGAGGTCATGGCAGCCATCGAACTGCCGGACCTCGCCCCCCACGCCCGTGCCGCCGCGTACAAGGTCTCCAAGCGGCGCGAACTCGACATCTCGGCAGTCGCCGCTGCCTTCGTGGTCGACACCGACCGCATGGGCACCGTCCGACACGCACGGCTCGCGTTCGGGGGCATGGCTGCGACGCCCGCCCGTGCGCGACGCGCGGAGGAGGCGCTGATGGGGCAGGTCTTCGACGCGGCCACGCTCGAGGACGCATGCGCCATGCTCGCGCACGACTTCACGCCACTGGATGACCACCGGGGGAGCGCCTGGTACCGCGCGACGGTCGCGGCCAACCTCCTTCGCGGCTTCCTCCGCGAGACCGAGACGAACGCCGTGCCGTCCCTCCCGGAGCGGCCAACGGGCACCGTCACCCCGGAGAGGACCGCATGAGCCGCGCCAAGGGACAGCCGGGCCCCCACGAGAGTGCACACCTCCACGTCACCGGTGCCGCTCGCTACGTTGCCGACGACCCCGGCCCTGCGGGGACCCTGTGGGCCCTGCCGGTTCCCTCTCCTGCTGCGGCCGGGCGGATCGTGAACCGGAACGCAGCGGCGGCGCGGGCGGTGCCCGGCGTCCGGGCCGTCCTCTTCGCAGAAGACGTCCCCGGCGACAATCTCTGGGGTCCCATCGTCCACACAGAGCCGCTTCTGGCAGAAAGCCGGGTGGACTGCATGGGCCAGGCCGTCGCCCTGGTCATCGCAGAGACCGAGGCCGCAGCCCGTGCAGGCGTCAAGGCCGTGGTCGTGGAGATTGCATCCGAGACCCCCGTCCTGGACATCGACACCGCCATCGCAGCCGACCGGTTCCATACGCCGCCGCACGTCATCGCGCGGGGAGACCTCGACGCCGCGTTCGCGCGCGCAGACCTCGTGATCGAGTCCGAGCTCCGCTCCCCCGCGCAGGACCATTTCTACCTGGAGACCCAGGCCGCGCTGGCCCTCCCCGGAGAGGATGGAACATGGACCATCCGATCCAGCACCCAGCATCCCACCGAAATCCAGAAGGTCGTGGCCGCCACACTCGGGATCCCAGCCAGCCGCGTCGTCTGTGAGGTTCCCCGCCTCGGCGGCGGATTTGGCGGGAAGGAGTCCCAGGCCAGCCCCTACGCGGCCTTCGCGGCACTGGGCGCACATGTCACGGGGCAAGCCTGCCGCTGCTGGCTGCATCGCCACCAGGACATGGCCTGGACCGGCAAGCGTCATCCGTTCCTGACGAAGTACCGGGCGGCGTTCGACCGAGAGGGAACCCTGATCGCACTCGATGCCCGCCTCTACAGCGATGGCGGGTGGAGCGTCGACCTTTCCGGACCGGTGATGGATCGGGCCCTGTTCCATGCAAACGGCGCCTATTTCGTCGAGAACATCCGGCTGAAGGGACGGGTCTGTGCCACCAACCTTCCCTCGAACACGGCATTCCGGGGATTTGGGGGACCCCAGGGCGTGCTCGTGGTGGAAGACGCCATCGCCCGAGCGGCAGAGACGCTCGAGCGGGACCCCACCGCACTTCGCCTGCACAACATGTACGGACCGGCTCCCCGCAATACGGCGCCGTTCGGACAGGAGATCGCCGCCAATCGACTTCCCAGGCTGGCCCCTGCACTGCTCGCATCCAGCGACTACGGCGAACGAAGGCGCGGGTTGTCAGAGCACAACGCCAAAGGCGCATGGACCCGACGGGGACTGGGATTCCAACCGGTATGCTTCGGGATCTCGTTCACGGCGTCGCTGCTGAACCAGGCCGGTGCGATGGTGCTCGTCTACACCGACGGAAGCGTACAGGTGAATCACGGCGGGACGGAGATGGGTCAGGGACTGCATACGAAGATCCGCGCCATCGCGGCCGACGGTCTCGGGATCCCGCCATCCGCGGTCCGTCTGATGAAGACCGCCACCGACAAGGTCCCGAACACGAGCGCCACCGCCGCATCGTCCGGTACGGATCTCAACGGCGCCGCCGTCGCCCGGGCCTGCGAGACCCTGCGGGAGCGGATGCGCCCCGTTGCAGCCGACCTGCTCGGTGGCGCGCCACTCGACACGGTCATCTTCCGGGATGGCCGCGCGCACGGTCCGGACGGCGCGGTGGTCCCCTTCGCGCAGGTGGCCAACGCATGCTGGGCCCGGCAGATCTCCCTGGCGTCCACCGGCTACTACGCGACACCCGGCATCGCGTACGACGCAGACAGCGGTCGCGGGCGACCCTTCTTCTACTTTGCATTCGGCGGCGCGGTGAGCGAAGTCGAGGTCAACGGCCTGACCGGCGAGTACCGCGTCCAGCGGGTGGACATCCTCCATGACGTCGGGCGGAGTCTTGCACCCGACATCGACCGCGGCCAGGTCGAGGGAGGCTTCGTGCAGGGCATGGGATGGCTCACCTGCGAGGACCCACGGGTCGACGCATCCGGCCGACCGCTGACGACGGGTCCCAGCACCTACAAGATTCCCGCGGTCGGTGACGTGCCACTCGATTTCCGCGTCGACCTCCTGCCCCGCGCGTCCAATGAACAGGTCGTCGGCGGGTCGAAGGCCGTCGGTGAGCCGCCCTTCCTGCTGGCCATCTCCGTCATCTCCGCTTTGCGAGACGCCATCGCGTCCTTCGGCCCGGGCGGATTGCCGGTCGAGCTCACCCTCCCGGCCACGCCGGAAGCCGTCCTCCGCGCGATCGAGCACCAGCGGGAGGCGGGACGCGCAGCGGCACACGCCGCGCGCTGAATCGGCGTCGGTCGACCCTCTGCTACTTGATCCGGTCGAGGATCTGCAGCACCGAATCGATGTCGGCTTCGGTATGGGCAGCGTTGATCTGGAAGCGAATGGTCTGGTCGCCCTCGGGCACGACCGGGAAGTTGAGCCCGACCACGAGCACGCCATGCTCGGTGAACGCATCGACCATGCGGGTCGTCTTCTCGGTGTTCCGGACCATCAGCGGCGTGACCGGATGCACCCCAGGGATCGTCTCGAGTCCGAGATCGGCGAGCCCGTTCCGGAACTGGGCCTGTCGGGCCCGAAGGTTCTCGAGCCGGGCCCGGCCTTCCGCAGAGTCCGCCACGTCGACGGCCGTCTTGGCGGCGGCACAGTCTGCGACGCTCAACGGGTTCGTGTAGATGTAGGTATCGGCCTTCTGGCGAACGGCTTCAATGACCTCGGGACTGGCCGCCACGAAACCGCCGTTCACGCCGAACGCCTTCCCGAAGGTGCCCACGACGATGTCGACCTGGGCGCCCTCCACCTCTTCGGTGCCGCGGCCCGTCTCGCCAAATGCACCGATTCCGTGGGAGTCATCGATCACCGTGACGAGGCCGTCCTTCCAGTTGCCACGGAAGGGTGCGAGCACAGCGTTGATCCGGGCGACCGGCGCGGTGTCACCGCGCATGCTGAAGACCCCATCAAAGATGACGATGACCCGCTCGATGCCCTCCGGTACGGATTCGAGCAGGCTCCGGAGGTGGTCCATGTCGTTGTGCCGGAAGATTCCCTTGTTCTGGCGCGGCACGTTTGCGATGCGCATGGCCCGGATGATGCAGTTGTGGTTCAGCGCATCACCGATCCAGAAGGTCTTCTTGTTCTGGATCGCCAGGGCCAGTCCGAGGTTCGTGGTGTAGGCGGAGTTGAAGATCTTGGCCGCGGGCCGACCAGTGAAGGCGGCAATGCGCGCCTCGAGCTCCACATGCGCCGAGAATGTGCCGTCGATGAACCGGACGGCGCCGGGACCCGCGCCGAACCGATGGGTCGCTGCGTCCGCTGCAGCGAGGACCGCAGGATGATGGGAGAGCGAGAGGTAGGAGTTGGAGTTCATCCGGATGAACGCCTTGTCTCCGTGGCCAGCCAGCCGATACCGGGGCCCGAAGGGCGCGGCTGGCGGCAACCGGTCGACGATGACCCGCTCCGGAGCCTTCGCGCGGCCCTCGTCATGGAGCTGGGCGACGTCACGGGCGAGGCCCTTGCTGAGGAGCGCGAGGGACATGGGAACCTCCGATGGGACCGTCATCCTATCGGATCAGGCACCGCGGGTCGCCCTCACCCGGCGAACCGGATCAACACCTTGGGGTTCGCGCGGATCATCGCCTCGAAGCGGTCGCGTTCCCAGTCATCGATGTCGACGAGGGTTCCCTGGCCTTCGTTGAGGATGACCTCCCATACCGACTGCTGGATGCCGGCCTGCTGGTTCTCCAGCAGGGCACGGGTCATCTCCCACGTCTGGAAGATCCGCCGACCCACGACCGCGTGGAGTTGGAGGCCGTTCATGATGACCCTGTGGTAGTCCTCGACCATGGCGGGCCCGTTCTGGACGCCGAACATCACCACGTGCCCGCCCCGTCGCGTCATCTTCAAGGCGTTGTTCAACGCCGAGTTGAAGCCGGCCATCTCGAGA
>JAYYRS010000244.1:0-3746 GCA_036126975.1 Myxococcota bacterium | reverse complement strand
GCACGGGCCGGGGCGGCCCTGGTACCCGGGGCGGGCGGATACAGCGGCGGAGTTGCGCGAATGGCCACCCTGGCCGTGTGCGCAGAAGCGGCAGAGGGCGGTTCCATGCGCACCGACCGCGCCGTTGCCCTGGCTCTGGAGGCCGGGGTCTGGGAGGACGCCGTGTCCACTGCCCGACCCATGGCCCAGCAAGGCCGGCTCCACGCTCCCCTCATCCACGACTCCCTGATGGGGGAGGGAGCATCCGGGCGCGGAGGCCGGCGTCTGCCCGACCCGAGCCCGCTCGGCGGCCGCGCCCTGGCTCGGGTCGTGCCGGTCAGCTGGATCCCTCCCGTGCCTCCCATCCGTCTCGAACAGCCCCGGCCCGGCCGCAGTGAAGACGCCGAAATTGCTGATCTGGACGCCCTGATGGACCTGATCATCACGGGCACCCCACCTGAGCCTGCCGGACCGGAGATCCCGCCGGATCCCGCATCGCTGCGGCCAACACTCCTTGCGGCGCGGCACCTCATGAACGCCGTGGGCCGATGCCATGTCGAGCTCGCGGCCGCCGCCTATGCCGTCAGCCTCGTTCGTCCGGATGCCCCAGTTCGTCCCGTACTGACCACGGCAGACCGGGCCTTGCGCCAGCTCGCCCGTGCCGTCCTCCGTGGCGGGCGCCGGGTGGAGACCCTGGGCATCCAGCCCAGGGGCGAGATCACTCCGGCGCAGACGACCGAGGCCCATGCGCGACTCGAAGCCGCCGGCGAGGCCCTGCAGGGGCTGCGAACGTGGGCCTTCGAATCGATGGCCGGGGCGATGGACGCATGAAGGACGTACACGAGATCCTGGATGCGATCGAACAGCAGCCTCTGGTGGGTCGACACCGCGCGGCGGCGCGCAGGGCGCTCGCCGAAGCCGCCGCCTCCGTTGGCCGGAGCCGGGACCGCCATGCCACCGCCCGCCTGCTCGGGATCGGGGCCAGTCTCGCGCGGGCGGACGGCAGCCGGGACGCCATGCAGCGCCTCAATGCTGCGCGAAAGGCGGCGGCGGAGGCGGGCGACCTCATTCTCGAGGATCGGCTTGCATTGCTGACTGTTCGCACGCTCGCGAAGTCTCGTGCCCACCACCGGGCAGCAGACCTGCTCGCAGATGTCCTTCCGCGCGCCCAGCGGACCCCCGCCCTGGCCGCGGCGCTCTCGCTCGCACGTGCGGCGGTCGGAAGCGGCGAGACGCGCGTCCACCTCGAGGCGGCACTGCAGACCCTCCCCTCTCCCGCAGCCGATCACGACCGCATGGAGGCGGCACTCGACCTCGCCGAGCTCCTGCTCGCGGGCGCCGCGTCGGACGGCGCGCGGCACTGGTTCCTCGAGGCTCGGACCCTGGCGCGCAGACACGACGACCCAGTCTCGCTGGGGGTCGCCGCTGGGAGCCTCGCCATGCTCGCCCTGGAGTCTGGGGATCGGGGCGGCGCTGCGACCTACCTGGACGAGGCCCTCGCCGCCGCGGACGCCATGGGGGACGACCTGGGGCGGGTGGCCCACGGCAGCGTCCGTGCGGCGCTGCACCTGTCGATGGGAGAGCTCCCGGCCGCGGCCTCACTCGCACGGAGGACCGAGGCGGCAGCGCGCCGCCGCTCCAACTGGATCGGGGTCGCGGATGCCGTCATCACCCAGTCCCTCGACGAGCCGCTCGATGTGGCTGTCCGCCACATCGTGTCGACCGCCAGCATGCTCCAGGCCGAGGGCGCCCAGGCCGCTGCCAACCTGCTCAAGGCGCGGCTGGCCGAACTGCGGACCGCCCACAGCTCCGAACGGTTCGAGGCGGCGCTGGCCCACGCCGCCCGGTTCGTGTGAACGCGCTCGCGCTCACCCCACCCGTGCGTTGCAGACCGCACAGAACCGCGAATCACCGCGGTAGACGCTGACGCGAGCGGCGTAGCAGCCCTTGTGGAAGACCTGCCCACACCGGTGGACGCAGTCCTCCCGCACCTCCGGTGTGACGTCGAGCCCGCAGATGCCACACGACGCGACCGCGACCGCCGGCTGCAGCGGTTCCTGCCCGGCGTCCGCCCGCTGCAGTGCGGGCAGGGGCTCGACTGCCCCCCACCATGCCAGCCATCCAAGGAAGACGGCCCCGAATCCCAGAACGAACCCCGGGAGCGATTGGCTGTAGACCAGCGCGGGCGGCTCCCCCATCAACACACCGGGCAGGAAGGCCAGGATGAAAACGATGATGAAGATCATCAGACCGGCGATCAGGATCCGGAGCTGGGTGCCCACCCCTCCCCACACATGCCGCGAGAGAGACACCGCGAGAAAGCCCAGCGCCATGCCCGGCGCGAGGACCGTCCACAGGTCCCGCTGCATCGTCAAGGCCCAGCCCCATGCCATCGAGAAGATGATCAGGGAGGAGATGCTGCCGAGAAGCGCGAACACGCCCTTGCCGGCATAGCCGCGATTCTCCGGATGGTCCGGTGTCTGCTCCACGACACCGGAGCCGGACGGTGGCTCGGGCAACAGGTAGACGAGCTCTCCGTCCACCACACCGAGCTGCTCGAGTTTGTCTTCATCTCCGAGGAGCCGCCCCCGGGCCCGAAGCCAGTACAGGCGACGCCGACCGTCCGGCCAGTAGGCCTCCAGGCCCGCATCTCGCGCCACGCGCTGCGTGAGGTCCCGTGCCGGCAGATAGGTCGGAACGATCAGGTCCAGCGTGAAGCTCTCGAGGTCGATCACCTGCACGCGCACGCGCACGGTCTGCTGGACCTGCGGCTGCTGCGGTGCTCCGTGCATGCGGCTCCCCTCTCACCCGCGCTCAGCGCTGGGCCTCAACCGTCTTCTCAAGCTCCTCGCTGATCTTGCCAAGCGGCTGCAGGAGCCGCTCGAAGTTGCCGAACCAGCGAAGCCAGACCTCGTCTGCCTGGTCCGGGGCCGGCACCTCGGCATTCACTCTGCGGACGAACTCCTTGAACCGCTCGATGCGATCGATGCTCTTCGGGAGCGGGGAGTAGTAGTCGTGTGCGTAGGAGATCAGCGAGCCGGCAACCCGATACAAAACGCGGTCCGTGGTTCCCTCCTCGATGAGAAGGAACTCGCTGGAGACGAGCGCCGAGTTGAAGGCCAGCGCCGACAGGTCGAGTTCCTTGACCGCGGCAGTCCGGTACAGGTTCGCCATGATCTTCTTGTTGACGCGGATGAACTCGACAAGCCTTGGCTTGAGGTAGGACTCGGCTGCGCGGTTCTGCCGCCCCGCCCGGGGCACGGGCAGGAGTACCTGGACCATCCGTCCCAGCCGTACGTTGATCCGGCAGAGAGCAACCCCGTCTGCGAGGTCCTCGTCCACCGACTGCAGACGCGGCGCGCAGGTTTCCTTGATCCGCGCCTCCTCCTTCTCGGACGTGTCGAAGACATTCCGCATGTCGCCGTCATCGGGTGCCTCGGCATGCACCAGCCAGAGCATGTATTCGCCATCCTTCTTGGGGACTTCCAGCGGCACGCTCACCGCCTCGCTGAGCAGGACGCCCTGGCCCATTCGGGTCACGCCGTACCCAGACTGGATGACCGCGGCGTACTTCTTCCGCTTCTGCTGCAGCTCCACCTGAAGCCCCTGAACGATTCCGTTTCCGTGCATGTAGAGGGTGTGTCGGTGCAGGCTGCGCCGATGGTAGGTCTGCTCGTCGAGCAGGTCGCCCGACGTGAGGCAGAGGCCCTCGAACGGGCGGAGACGGCGGAGAATGGGGTCCTGCTTGCTCATCGGACGCTCTCTTC
>JAYYRS010000243.1:0-5696 GCA_036126975.1 Myxococcota bacterium | reverse complement strand
GAGCGGAGGCATCCTCGATGCAGGGCCCGATACGTGGGTCGATGATGGCGAACTCACCCACGACCGGCGGCAGGAGATGAACGACGGACGGCACGTGTTCGCTTTTGCCTGGACTGCACCAGCAGACCCCGGGCCCCACCTCTTCTGGGGTGCAGGAAACGCCGTGGATGCGGGGGGAACCGCGCGGGGAGACGGGTGGGCGCTCGCGCCGGTCCTGTCCATCGAGGTGGACTGCGCGCTCGGGGCCTGCGATGGCACGGACACCGCGGCGTCCGCTGCGGCCGATGGCGTCGAGCCCGACCCCTCGGGCAGCGCCACGGGGTGCAGGACGGGGCCGAGCCCCAGTGGCCTCGCGGCGGTGCTTGGGGCGCTGTGGATCGCCGGCCGGCGTCCCCCTCGAAGTCGCGTGTCCCGGTTACGACGATCGCCCTCGGCCTCGGCCCCCTGATCTCCGACCCTGGTGTACCCATGGGATTCTTCGCGCTCCTGTTTGGCTCCGACCCGGAGGCCCGCCTTGCACGCGCCCGGCGGCTGCTCGATCGACAGGAATGGGACGAGGCCCGTCGCGAGCTGGAAGACCTCGAGCATCCCGATGCCGCCGGCCTGATGGCGCGGGCCAGGGCGCACCTGGTGGAGATGAACCTCGAGGAGGCCCGGGCGCGGATCCGGTCGGGAGACCGCCATTCTGCGGCAGAACATCTCGAGCTGGCGAGGGTCTTCGGTGCCCCCCCGGAACAGCTGCGGTTGGTGCGCCGAGAGGCGCGGGAAGCCGCGGAGGCGGAGGCGCGTGCGGAAGCGGAACGCAAGCTCGCCGAAGAGGCCGCCTCGGTTCCAGAGGGCAACGACCCGCTCTGGTCCCTCCCACCAGATGACCCCCGCCTTCGCTATGCGCTGCTGCTCGAGTCCTGGCCCGAGGGTCTTCGAGAGCGACTCGCGGCTCTGGGCCCGGAGTATGCACGGGCGGTGATGATGCTCGAGGACGGGAACGCCGAGGACGCCCGCGATGCACTCTCTCCCTTCGTGGCGAACGAGCCGGCGGCGCGCTTCGACCGCGCCAGGGCCGCGCTGGGCAGTGGAGAGGCCATGCTTGCCGCCTCCGACCTCGCAACCTTCGGCGACGAAGTCGGGCATCAGCTGATCGGGCAGACACATACCGCTGTCCTGCTTGCGCAGCTCTGGGCGCGGAACGGACGCGCCCCGCAGGCGCTCGAGATGATCGATCGAGCACGCAAGACCGACGCTGGACAGGCACTGGCGGGAACCCGCCTGTCCCTGTTGGAGGCGCTGGGGCGCCATGCGGAGGCGGCTGACGGTGCCGCCGAGCTGCTTCGGTCCGCGCCGCGGGACCAGGGCCTGTACAGGCTCCTCGCCCGGTGCCGGGTGAGGCTGGATGACCGGCCCGGTGCCGCGGGTGCGCTGGAGGCGAGCCTCGCCCGGACCTGCTCCAGTCCCGGCAAATGTGGTAACCAGCCGTACGATGTCGAGGCAGCGAGGATGCTCGCGATCCTGTACCTGGAAGACCAGGAGCATCCAGGCCGCGTGGACGAGCTCGTCCGGGACATCCGCGGGCATGCGGAACAGCCGTCCTGGGAGGATGCCTACATCCAGGGACTGCTCGCGCGGAATGATGGCGATCTGGAGACGGCGGGCCGGATCGGACAGGACATCATCAGTGGGCTGGCGGAGGGAGATCCGCGGCGCGGGTTCGTCGAGCGCAACCTGCGGGCCCTGCCGGTGGCATGAACGCCGCGGTCCGCCCGGGTCCGCGTGGCTGGGCGTCTACCGGATCAACTGGAACTCGCGCTCCTCGGTGGGTCCGAAGCCCAGGGCGTAGCGCCCCATCTGCGGAACATTGAAGAACAGCGAACCGTCGACCGAATAGGGGACCGCGAGAGAGATGTCGTTGCCCATCAGGAAATCATCGAGTGCCGCCAGCAGGAGGTCTTCCGCGAGGCGGTAGACGGTCGCCGTCGATAGGTCGAAGCGAATGTGGGACTCGACGGACTGTTGTGGCGGGATGGTCCGCCAGGTGTTGTTGTCCCCCTCGAATTCTCCCGTGGCAACGTCCTCGGCGAGGTCCAGCAGGTCGTCGACCGACGGCAGCAGGTCGTCCGGTTGCTTCACGTCCGTGACGTCATCCAGGCTGCAGGCACCCGGTTCGTTGCGTCCAACGGTGCAATCCTCCTCGTCCGGATCGCAGAACGATACGCAGACCGAACCGAGGTTGGTGTCCTCGATGACGGTCATTCCCAGGAGGATCTCGACCAGCGGGATTGGGATGTCCGTGTTGTCGTTGCTCAGCTCGAACCCGAAGTCGAGAGAGATCCGCATCTTGTTGGGGCCGGGTCGTGCATCCCATCCAGCGGCCTGGCAGGTCAGGGAGTCCAGCCACTCGTAGCAGGCCCAGGCTGCGGCGTTGTTTGCGGTGGGTGCCTTGACCACCTGCATCTCGAGAAAGCTCGCGGTCGGCGGGGATACGCCGTCCTTGACATCGTCCAGGACGTCACAGCCGGACATCGGGATGAGGATGGCGACGGCGGACAGCAGGCGGGCGTGGTTCATGACGGGGCTCCAGGTCCCCGATGGTAGCCGGCTGGGCGCGCGGCAGCGAGGAGGCATCCGATCCGGAGCGCGTCCCGCTCAGTCGGCGGGCCGCCTCCGGGGGGCCGGACGCGTCTCGAGGAGGAATGTCGCGATCCGCTCCTCCTGGGCGCGGGCATCGGCGAAGCCGAGCGCCTCGGCGGGACCGGTGAAACCGCGGTCGAAGTACAGGTAGGCGAGCAGGTCGCTCTCCCCCTCATCGGAGTTGGGCTGGTCAGCGAGCGTGTGCAGGAGCCAGCTCATCTGCTTGGTCGTGCGAGGTGGGTTGTTCGCAAAGATGGTGTTCGCCATCCGGCCCAGGTCCGCCGAGGGTCGCAGGCTGAGCAGCGACACCTCGGCCAGGCCGAGGTCGGACTCGAACGCATTCGCGAAGTCCGGTCCGTAGCGGTCCACGCCCCACGCGATGATGCGATTGATCTGGTCGGCGCTGTGCAGGTCTCGCTCGACAGGGTCGGACATCAGTGCGTTCATCGACTTTCCTGCCATGAACGGCAGGGTCGGTATGACCTCGTCCAGTGGTGTGATCGCTTCGGTGCCCGCCTGCACGTGCGGGCTGATCAAGACCACCCGCCGGGCGCCCGCCTTGAGCACGGGTCGCAGCGGTGTGTTCTGGCGGAGCCCGCCGTCCACGCAGAGCTGTCCGTTCACGCGGACGGGAGGAAAGACGAGGGGGATCGAGGAGCTTGCGAGCAGATGTCGTGCCTGCAGGGTGACCCGCTCGACGCGGGTTCCGCTGAGGGGCTGCAGGTCGAGACCCGGGGATGCCGAGTCCGTGAAGAGGACGTTGTTGCCGGTCGATAGCTGGGTTGCGCTGACGATGAAGGCCCGGCATCGACCGCTGTCGATCGCCTGGCGGAGTGCCGCGAGGGGAATGTCCCGCTCGAGCAGGGACTTCAGTGGGGTTGGATCGAGCAGGGCCGAGCCGGCCCGTGGCGCGATGAGGTTGCGCACGGTCGTCAGCAGGCTCGCCGATTCCGGCGCGACGATGTCTTCAATCCGCATGCGCTGCCAGATGCTCGACAGCAGGTGCATCGCTCCGGGGTCATGCGAGGCCACGGCGACGCCGTTGAGTGCGCCGACGCTGGTCCCGCTCACGACCGAGGGCCAGACGTCCTCGCCAAGGCGCGGTGCGAGGTCGGTGTAGATGAACCGGAGCACCCCGGCCTGGTAGGAGCCGCGCGACGCACCGCCGGAGAGCACCATCCCGAGGTCGTTCATGTCGCTCCGATGCCTCCGGTCAAGGGAAGCCGCTGGGCCGCTGGGTCACTGTATCCGGCCCGATCGGCTGGTATGGTCGGCGGCATGGGTGGAGACCGGACCGACCCGCGGCGCGTTGCCGCCGACCTGCTTCGGGCTGCCCTTGCCGGGCTGGTCTTCAGCGCCCTTGCATGGTTCTGGTTCCGCGGCTTCCACCTTGAAGATGGCTTCACCGCCCCGGACTGGTTCGACTATTGTTCGGGCGTCATCTCCCTGCTGGAGGATGACGCGCGCCTGTGGCCGTTGAAGCGATCCCAGGCGGCGGGCGCGCCCGCGGCGTGGTTCGCTGCCCGATGGGGCATTGTCGACGGTCTGCTGCTGAGCGCGGCCCTGGGCGCCGGGGCGATGGGCAGCATGGTGTATCTGTGGGCAGGCGCCCTGGGAGGACCGCGGGCGGGGGTCGCCGCGGTTGGACTGGCCCTGGCCCTCGGGCCCGTCGTGCTCCAGGCTCGTTCCCTCACGTTCTACCCGTGGGTGACGGCCGGGCTGCTGGCTGCCGCCGCGGGCGCGAGCGCAGCGGTCCGGTGGCCGGGCATCGGAACCATGCTGGCGGCAGGCGTCACATGCGGTGTGGCGCTGCTGCTGGACGTACGCGCGCTGATCTGGGTGCTGCCGGCCGTTGGCATTGCGCTTCTCGCCGCGGTGCTGCGGGCAGGCAGGCCCCGCGTCCGGGCGTTCCGCATCGTGGCGCTGCTGCTGCCACTCTGGGTCTCCTACAGCGTGGGGCACCGCGCATTCCCTGGGCCCAGCTACACCCTTGAGCAGCAGGTGGATGTCCGCGCGTTGTACGCGCGGATGGGCAGCCAGGACCCATCGCTGCAGCCGCCCTATGACTATCCAAGCCGGTACGTATGGGGACGGCAGCCGCTTGGTGAGCTTCCCGTCACTCTGGGATTCCTGGCAACCCAGGCCTCACTGGCGCCCCCGGACGACGCGACCGTGCTCACCGACCCTGCGCTCATCGCGTCGCACGTCACGCCGTGGATGCGGGTCTCGGCGGTCGTTCTTCCCCTCTCGGTCCTCGTGGTGGCCCGGCGACGCTGGCGGCTGCTCGCGTTGGGTTCGACTGCCCTCCCGTGGGTGCTTGCGCTGGGTCGGATGCCGGAAATGGTCAACCTGTATCCGCGATTCCTGACCCAGGGCCTGCCGGTGCTTGCCGTTGCGGGCGGTGTGGTGTTCGGAGCCGGTGCGGGACGGGCATCTGGATGGGTCCGGCCGCGTTGGCGCTGGCCACTCGGGCTCGCCTTGCTGGCAGCGCTGGTGTTCGGGGCGCTCCCGAGTCCGCTCTCGCCAGCGGCTTCATGGCGAAGCCGGTGGGCGCCAGAGCTGCTGGAGTACAACGAGGTGGCGGAGGTTGCGCGGGGGCGGATGAACCCGCAGCGTGTTCCGGAGCCCGCCGCCCGATGCGCGGCGTCCCTCCGGTCCGGGCCCACAGCCGGAGAGTCGGACTTCAGCCGATTGCTGGACGTCTCCGATGAGCGGGCGGCCGAGTATCGGACACGCAATACGCCTGTTCCTCCACCCCTCCCGGGCGGCATCCACTGACGCCGGGCGCGGTCGTGTCGGAGTGCCACCTGCCCGAACGCGCGAGGCGACCCCGCCAGGGAACACCGTGCGGCGATGCCGGGCGTGGGGAGGAGAGGCAAGCAGGTCTGATGACGGGTCAGCTTCCGCCGGACGTGCCGCCAGCTCCCGTGCCGTCGGACGAATCCCCTCCGGATGCTGTGCCCCCCCCCGTTCCGTCGCCGCCGGTGCCGTCGCCGCCGGTGCCGGTGCCGTCGCCGCCGGCGACGTCAGACCCGTCGCAGTTCTGATCGATGCCGTCTCCCTCGACCTCC
>JAYYRS010000242.1:0-7674 GCA_036126975.1 Myxococcota bacterium | reverse complement strand
TGTCCCCCAATGCAACCTCGAGCGCCTCTCCCAGCACCAATGCACAGTCCTCGACCGTGTGGTGATCGTCGACGTCGAGGTCGCCCGTCGCCGTGAGCGCCAGGTGGAGTCCGCCGTGGCGGGCGAGGGTGATGAGCATGTGATCGAGAAAGCCGATGCCTGTTCGGACCTCGGCAGAGCCGCCTCCGTCGAGGTCCAGCGTGCAGTCAATCGTCGTCTCCCGGGTCGTCCGGGAAACGGAAGCGGTCCGAGGACTCATGGCAGCATCTCCAGCAGGGAGGGAAGTCCGGACACCACGCGCGCGGCACCGGCGGACGCAAGCGGAGCGGGGTCCCGGTCTCCTGGAGCCAGGAGACCCAGTGGCACGACACCGGCGGCGCGTGCCGCACGGATGTCATCCGGTGTGTCCCCCACCATCCAGGCCGAGGCCACGCCCAGCTTCGCGAGCGCGAGCTGTACAGGCGCCGGGTCGGGCTTTGCGGGGCCGTCTTCCATGCAGACCACGACCTCGAACCGATCCATCCACCCCGCCTGGTCGAGGAGTCGCTCTGCATCGGCCCGGGGACGCCCCGTCACGATTCCGAGCCGGAGGTGCTCCGCAAGCGAATCAAGCAGTGGCCGATCTGCCAGCAGCCGCTCCTGGTGCCGCAGACCGGGACGCCCTGGAGCGCCCTGGTACGCCGACTCGAAGGCAGCCTTGACCGCGTCGAGGGCGACGTCCACCCCCGCCGCCTGGACAAGCCTCCGCGTCACGATCCAGTCGTTGTTGGCGTCTCCGGACGCCTTGATGCGCCGGATGTCGTCCTCGGTGATGCGCACGCCGAACGCCGCACCCGCCGCGACGATGGCGGCGCGGTACGACCGAGACACGTCCACGAGCACGCCGTCCATGTCCAGCAGGAGCGCTTCCGGACGGGCGACCGACGCGAGACCGTCGAGGAGTCGCTCCCGCGCGGTCGCAGTGGGTGGCACGGCGACCCGGAGGGCATTCTCCAGCCCGGGCCGCGATGGAAAGGTGCGCACGCCGATGCCCAGCCCGGCGAGCCCATCCGCCAGCCAGGCTGCCTGCGCGGACCGTGCGAACACGAAGTTCGCTTCGCTCGGGACGACATCGCAACCCGCCGCCGAGAGCGCCTCGGCCAGCGCGGACCGTCCGGTCCGCACTCCGGCCACGAACTCGACCATCGAGGCGTCACCGGCATCGAGCGCGGCCTCCGCGAGGGCCAGGCTGGGCGCGCTCACGGCGTAGGGAGCACCGGCCGCCGCCATCCAGGAGAGGATTCGGGCGGGCCCCAGGGCGAACCCCACGCGGATTCCAGCGAGTCCCCAGGCCTTCGATACGGTCCGCACCACGACCACGTTGTCACGCGCCAGCGCAGCGGCCGTGGGGTCCACGTCCGCGAACTCCACGTATGCCAGGTCCAGAAGGACCACCGCTCCGACCGCGGCTGCCGCATCGCAGACATCCGAGATGGCCGCCCACGGGATGGTGGCTCCCGTGGGGTTGTTGGGCGAGGTCAATGCGATCAGACCGATCGTCCCGTCGATGGCGTTCCGCAGCGCCTCCAGCGGGAACACCGCGCCGGGCCAGGGAACCTCCACCACGCTGGCCCCGGCGAGGCGGGCATAGCGGCAGGTCATCTCGAATCCCGGAGTCGGCAGCAGGAGGCTCCGACCCGGCTCAAGCACTGCGCGACACAGGCGGTCCAGGGCATCGTCGCCCCCTGCCGTCACCAGGACCCGGTCCTCCGACACCCCGTACCGCGCCGCAAGCCGGCCACGGAACGGGCTGACGTCGGGATACCGCCGGAGGATGTCCACGCCTGCGAGCGCGCGCAGGAGGCCCTCGTCAGGAACGGCGCCCTCGTTGCCGCGGAGGTCGAGGTCCACTGGCGCCGGGTGGCCCGGCACCCGGTAGGCCGACACACCCGAAACCCGCGCTGCAGGGCGGATCGCGGCCGTCATGGGACGATCTGGGCGAGCGCGCTGACCACGATGTCCGTTCCGCCAGCCGCGCGGACAGCGGGCAGGACGACCGGAAGCCGTTCCCGCGGGATGGCCGCCTTCACGGCAAAGCCGGCCGACGCGTGCAGCGCGGAGACGGTCGGCTCTCGCATGCAGGGAAGGATCCCGACGACCTGCTCCAGATCGGCCGACGAGACGTTGACCTCCACCATCACCCGTCTCCGCGCTTCGAGGACCGAACGCAGCACGAGGACGAGATCGGAGATGCGACGACGCCGGGCCGGGTCGCTCCAGGCGTCCTGGCTGGCATACAGCCGCGTGCTCGACCGCATGACCTCGCCAACAATCCGCAGGCCGTTCGCGGCAAGCGTCGCCCCGGTTGCCGTGTTGTCCACGATGAGGTCCGCATCCTCGGGCGGGAGCACTTCCGTGGCACCGTATGAGCGGACGAACCGGGCCTCGATCCCCTGGGTCGCCACCCATGCGGCCGTCAGCGCTGCATACTCGGATGCCACCACGAGGGGACGGTCCGGCAGGCGACCCGCAGCGTCGAGCAGGGAGACCGGGGCGGCTGCGACCACACGGACCGGGTCCAATCCGAGATCCAGCACCTCTACCAGATCCGCTCCCTTTTCCGCGACCCAGTCCGCACCAGCAAAGCCGACGTCACGGGAACCCGCATCCAGCATCTCGACGATGTTCTGGGGCTTGAGGAGCTTCGCCTCGGTTGCAGCCAGTCCAACGGTCGGACGGTAGCCGCGGGCGCCCGTCCGCACGGAGACGCCTGCGTCCTCCAGCAAGCGGAACACCCCCTCCTGCATCCGGCCCTTCGGAAGGGCGAGGTGAAGAGGAGCAGCTGGAAGAGTCTGTGGGTCGACATTCGAGGGCAGTGTGGACATGGAGCCTCCTGGCAGAAGGCCGGTCCGCGGGTCGTCTGGCTGCGCCCCGCCCCAATGCGAAACGCCGACCCGAGGGCCGGCGCGTTCGTTGACTTCAACCTTGGTTTGACGTCACGACGGCCGGCCCACCCGGTGGTGGGCGTGCGGATGTGCGTGGACGTGATGCTGAAGCGACATGCCGGCACTGTACTCCGCCGAGCCCCGACGTCAAGGGGGATCGTCCGATGATGCCGGGGTAGGACGTCTCCATGGAACTGCATCGATGCCACCACTGGATCTTCGACATGGACGGCACGCTCACCGTGCCCATGCATGACTTCGCCTGGTTGCGGGCAGAGCTGGGCGTACCAGCGGGTGTCGACATCCTCGTCGATGTCGATGCCCGTCCACCCGCCGCCGCTGCCGCGGCGCGCAGGGTGATCCATGACTGGGAACTCGACATTGCAGACCGCGCGCGGCCCCAGCCGGATGCACTCCGACTTCTCGAAGCGCTCGCCGCGGCGGACGCGCGCATCGGCGTCCTCACCCGCAATACCCAGGAAGGGGCCCAGCGCACGCTCCGGGCCGCCGGCCTCGAGCACTTCTTCGCACCAGAGGCCGTCCTCGGTCGAGACGACGCCCCTCCCAAGCCCGACCCGGCTGGCATCCTGCACCTCCTCTCCCTGTGGGGAGCCGTTGCGCCCGATGCGGTCATGGTCGGCGACTGGATCTACGACACCGAGGCGGGCCGAAACGCCGGGACCGCGACCGTGCTGGTCGACCGGACCGGAGATGTACCGGCCTCGGACTCCATCGACCTGCTGGTCAAGAGCCTTGACGCGGTCCCACGGCCCAGGCAGACATGAGATCCGCTTGCCACGAGCCGCTCTACGGGTGAGATGAGGACCGCCAAGAGGGCCGCATGTCCGTCTCCCCGCCGTCCGCACCGCCCGTACACCGCATCCTCCCCGAGGAGCCCCTGCTCCTCATGGGCGCAGGCCCCACACCCATCTCCCATGAGGTCGGGCGGGCCAACGCCGTGGTGATCAATCACCTGGGCCCCACCATGAACCGGGTCATCGAGGGTGTGAAGGACCTCTCCCGCTATGCGTTCCAGACCAGCGCGGAGCACGTGCTGGGCGTCGCAGGGCCGGCGTCGGCCGCCAACGAGATGGCACTGGCGAATCTCGTCTGGCCCGGACGCAGGGTCCTCTCGCTCGTGACCGGCACATTCTCGGCGCGTCTCGCCGAGATGGCCCGCGGCGTTGGCGCCGATGTGACGGTCATCACATCCGACGTGGGGCAGCCGGCAACGGCGGCGCAGGCCGCAGCGGCCCTGGCGGCGGGCCAGTACGACCTCGTCACCCTGGTCCAGGGAGAGACCTCCTGCGGGGTGGTGAACCACGAGATTCCGGAGATCGCGCGGCTGGCGAAGAGCCACGGTGCACTCATCCATGTGGATGCCGTCTGCACCCTGTCGACCATGCCGCTCCCGATGGACGAGTGGGGCATCGACGTGGTCGTCACCGGCGGGCAGAAGGGCCTCGCGAGCATCCCCGGCGTATCGCTCATCGCGTGGTCCGACCGCGCATGGGAGACGGTGCAGTCCCGCCCCCGCCCGATGCCGCATTGGTGCCTCGACGCGACCCGCGCGTGGCGATTCTGGGGAGAGCACCAGTACCACTACACGGCACCCGTACCCGGAATCCTGGCCGTCCATGAAGCGCTGCGGCTGATCGCAGAGGAGACCCTCGAGGCGCGGTTCGCCCGCCATGTGCGCTGCAGCGCCGCCCTCTCCCTCGCTGTCGAGGCGATGGGCATGTCGCTCTTCATCGACCCCGAGCACCGACTCTCCAGCGTCCTGTCCATCTGCCGGCCGGACCCAGTGGACGCGACGGCGCTGAAGGCCCGGATGGTGCGGGACTTCGGCGTCGAGATTGCCGGCGCCTTCGGGCTGGACATCGTACGCATCGGCCAGATGGGCGAACAGTGTCGCGCGGAGCATCTGTTCCGGTGCGTGCACGCACTCGGCGAGAGCCTCCGACGGGAGGGCTTCGATGCGGACATTGCAGCCGGCATGGCCGCCCTCTCAGGGGCACTCCGCGGTGACGCCGCGCAATGAACTGCCAGCGCTGCAAGGTGAAGATGAAACCTACGCGCGGTACGCATCACAAGAAGAAGAAGTGGCGGTGCCCGCAGTGCGGCCGACACCGGATGCAGTCCGTGACCGACAAGCGGAAGAAGGCCCAGCGTCGCATCCGTCGTACAGGGGACGAGTGACGACCGGACCGCGAACCCCACCCCGGAGCAGCGATGCCCCGTGACATCCGCTGTCGCTGCGGGTCCGGACGCAAGGAACGGCGATGCTGTGGGCCGTTTCTCGACGGCCGCCCGGCGCCGACTCCCGCGGCGCTGATGCGGTCGCGGTACGCAGCGTACGCGAAGGGGAATGCCGCCTACATCATGGAGACGACGGATCCTGGCGGCCCGGCATTCGAGGCGGATGCCGCGGCCTGGTCAAACGGAATCCTCGCGTTCCACAGCCGCTTCCGATTCCGCGGAGTCCAGATCCTCGATGCACCCGACCCAGCGGGTGACGTCGGATTCGTGACCTTCCATGCCCGACTCGAAGCCCCGGCGGGCGACGGCTCATTCCGGGAGAGGAGCCGCTTCACCCGAGCCGATGGACGGTGGCGCTACCACTCGGGAACCCGTCTTCCCTGAGGCACATGCGGTGGCGGCTCACCGGCGTTCCTCCCAGTCGAACTGCCATCGTCCTTCCTTGACTGCGCCTACGGTGTGGCCATCTCCACGCAGCTTCCAGCGGGTCGTGAGCAGACCGTCCACACCCACGGGACCCCGCGCATGGATGCGGCCGGTGGAGATGCCCACCTCTGCGCCCAGTCCGAATCGGTAGCCGTCCGCGAAGCGCGTCGATGCGTTGTGGAAGACACAGGCTGCATCCACCCCATCCATGAATGCCGTCGCGGCTGCGTCGTCCTCGGTCACGATGGCCTCGGTATGCCCGGAGCCATGGCGATGGACATGGTCGATCGCCGAGCGGACCGAGTCGACGAGACACACCGCGCAGGCGAGATCGCCGTACTCGAGACCGAGGTCCGAAGCGACCGGCAACCCGAAGCGTGCCGCTGCCTGCGGCCCACCGTGGAGCTGCACACCTGCATCGCGAAGCGCCGAAACGAGGGCCAGACCCAGGTCGTCTGCACGGTCTCGATGGACCAGCAGTGTCTCCATCGCGTTGCACGCCGCGGGATAGTCGACCTTGCTGTCGAGCACCACCGAAATGGCCTTCTCGGGATCTGCGCCCGCATCGACGTATACATGACAGACCCCCTCAGCATGCCCCAGGACCGGGATCCGGGTTCCCTGCTGGATGGCCTGCACCAGCGCGCCCGAGCCCCGGGGGATCACGAGGTCGATGACATCATCGAGATCGAGGAGCTCCCGGATTGCCGCCCGGCCCTCCACCAGGGAGACCGCGGCGGGCGGCACCTCCGGGGCGAGCGCACCCGTGATGACCTCATGCAGGATGCGGTTCGAGCGCGTCGCCTCCTTGCCGCCCTTCAGCAACAGGCCGTTGCCGGAGCGAAGCGCGAGCGCGGCGATCTGCGGCAACGCATCCGGCCGGCTCTCGAAGATAACGAGCAGGACACCGATCGCCGCGGTTACCTGTTCCAGCTCGAGACCCTCACCGAGCCGACGGGCCTGGACCACCCGGCCCAGCGGCTCTTCCTGGTCTGCGATCGCCCGGATGCCACCGATCAGGGCATCGAGCTTTCGTCCTGGCAGCGGCAGACGGTCTGCGAGGGCCTGGGTCATCCTGCCGGCGACCACCGCCTCCGCAGCATCCGCGACATCGCGCGCATTGGCCGCTTGAATCTCCGTCCGGCGCGCGTCAATCGCATCCGCGACGCGCAGCAGGACCCGCCGACGGACCATCGAGTCCAAGGCCTGGAGCTGGCGTCCTGCAGCGCGGGCTGCAACTGCTTGTTCCCGTGGCGTCATGCGCCCCCCCTGGCGGCGACCCGCCCTACGTGATGACGAGATGATCCCGGTGCACGGCCGGTCGGCCGCGCTCGCCCGAGCCGAGCTCGGCGCGGAGCTGCTTCGCGGTCCGCGCTGCTACACCCCGGGCGATCTCGGCATCGCCCTGGGTGATGCGGACGACATCGCCAGCGGCAAAGTCGCCAACGACCCCTGCGATGCCCACCGGCAGAAGTGACGCGCCCCGCTCCACGAGCGCCTGCCGTGCTCCCTCATTCACTGCAATCTCGCCGACCGGTGCCGTCGCGAAGGCAAGCCACGCCTTCCGCCGTGCGAGGCCCGTCTCGGCGGGGAACAACGTGCCGAGTTCCTGGCCCGCCAACACCCGGTCGAGGACCCCGGGCTGATCGCCGCTCGCGATGACCGCCGGTACGCCGGCACGCGCCGCCAGCCGCGCGGCCGCGATCTTGGACCCCATCCCGCCGCGACCCAGACTCGAACCCGCCCCTTCCTCGAATCGGGTGTCGGTCTTCCAGGTCCCGATCCGCTTTGCCCCCGGCATCGAAGGAGGCCGGGTGTACACCGCATCCACGTCGCTGAGGATCACGAGGGCGTCGGCGTGCAGATACACTGAAACCAAGGCGCCCAGACGATCATTGTCGCCAAAGACCGTCCCCTTCTCCAACGCCAGCTCTGCCGTAGAGAGCGTGTCGTTCTCGTTGAGAATGGGCACGGTTCCGAGTTCCAGGAGCCGCTCCAGGGTGGCCGTGAGATTGTTGAACCGCTGTCGGAAGTGGAAATCCTCCTCCGTCAGCAGGACCTGGGA
>JAYYRS010000241.1:0-2643 GCA_036126975.1 Myxococcota bacterium | reverse complement strand
CGGGGCCCGGGGGGGGGCGGGGGGGGGGGGGGGGGGGTTGCCGGTGGGTGGTTCCTCCTTCGCGCAGCCCAGGCCACCGAGCGTCAGGGAAGCGCCCGCGGCGAGGACGCGGACGACGGGCGAAGGCGGAGGAGACATGGCAAAACCGTAGCAGCCGCGGCCGCTGCGTGGGGCCCAGAAGGAGGTCGGCGAGGAAGACACTCAGGTGCTGCGGTCGTGACCGGCGCGCGCGCGCAGACGGTCCCGCACCGTCCGGTAGTCCTCCGGCGGCGGTGTCTCGACCCGGAGGCGTGCGCCCGTGCGCGGGTGACGCACCTCGAGAATGGAGGCATGCAGCATCTGCCGAGGCGCCTCGATGCGCCACCGAGGCGACGGTTCCTTGTCGACATACTGGGTCTCGCCAACGAGTGGAGCACCCCGAAGCCAGGCCTGGAGGCGGATCTGGTTGCGCCGCCCGCTCTCCAGCGTGACCTCCATTTCGCTGGCGCCGGTTCCAAACGACTCGAGCACCCGGGCCTGCGCACTGGCCCGGCTCGCACCCGCCGAACCCTCCGAGCGCGGCAGCTGTCGGCGGTGCCGGCGGTCCCAGGACATCCAGTCGACCCAGTGCCCCGCCTCCGGGACATTCCAGACAAGGGCACGGTAGCGACGAAGCGGCTGTCGCTCCCGGAACTGGGTTCGGAGGTCGTCCGCGGCGGGTTCATTTCGGGCAAGCAGGACCACGCCGGAGGTGTCCCGGTCGATTCTGTGGACCACGTACGCGGCGTCGGCCTGGGACGTCAACCATGCATGGACCCGCTTCCGTACCGAGTCCCGCTCTCGCGCCTGCTTTCGGGTCGCCGTATCCGTCAGCATTCCCGCAGGCTTGTCGATGGCGACCACATCCTCGTCTTGATGGAGAATCCGGAGCCCGGCGTCCTCCAGGACCTTCCCCGCCCGTGCGCGGTTCCAGCGTGTGCCAGCAGCTCGCCAGGCCACGCTGACGATCGCGCCGGCCGGCACGGGGACCGCACCACCACGGGGGTCGGCGGGCGCGCCATCGATGCGGACCTTGCCGGTCTCGATCGCGTTGCGTGCCCGACTCCGGGACCCGACGGATGGAACCCGCGCGACGAGCTTGTCGAGGCGCCAGCCGCCTTCACTCGGGGGGACGCGGTAGCTGTCGTCGGATGCTGGCATGCGGCAGGGTATCCCGTGTCCGGCGAGGAACCGGTTGTCGAGCGGGGGATTCACGTCGTTGCCCCAGACCGCCAACCGGGCCCGGACGGCCCGCATCGGACGACGCGGCCCGGCTGCGTCCGCGATAGCGGAGTGCAATGCGTGTGTTGCCCATCCCGGCGCTGCTCTGGCTGACCGGTTGTCTCGGCCAGATCCTCGACGCACCCTTCGTGCTCGCAAGTGGCCTCGGCGCGGCCCGTGGGGTGGCTCCCTCGCCGGACCGGACCCTGCTCGTGGCGACGGCCGATGGCGTGGTCGAGGTCGGGGGTGACGGAACGGCATCGACCCTGGTCGAGGGGGTCGACGCCCGTGCGGTGGCGACGCATCGGACCCGGATCTACGTGCTGGTCGAGGAGGGGATCCTCCATGGGTCGTCGTCCGGCGCTGCCGAGGCCTTCCGCCTCTGGCCTCGGAGCGGCATCCGGGACATCCAGGCCAGCTGCGATGAACAGTTGCTGTATGCAGACGACGTCGGTGTATGGACCTGGGATCCGGGCTCGGGGCAGAGTGCCCGGCGGGGCCCTCCGCTTGCGAACATCACATCGCTGGCACTCGATCCCATCCATCCCTGTGATGGCGTTCTTGCGCTGGCGACCGACGCCGTGCACTGGGTGTCGAAGGATGCGGTCGTTCCCATCATCACGGGGCTTCGTCGGCCGGTGGCGTTGACGGCAGACCGATGGGGTGGGATCTGGGTGGTCCATGATGAGCCCCCCGTGCTCGCCAAGCTCACGGCCGAGGGGCCCGAGACGCGCGCCCGGCATGTCGACGCAACCGCCGACCTGGTGTTTGGCGTCGGCGAACTCCTCCACCCCGCGAATGTGTACTTCGTGGGACCCTCCGGCTCGCTGGACTACGCGCGCGTGGTCCTGGAGGGTGAGCGCCTTCGGGCATCGCGCCCCACCGGTACGCCGCCTCGCCTCGGTGCGCCGTCCCCGCACCGATGATCATCATCGCCCCCTCCGCATCGTGAAGGACTTCGTCTGGCCGCGCTGCATGACGCGGCTGCGGGGTTCATCCGAAGTCGAGCCCACGGTCGGCGGCATGGGTCCGAATTGCCGCGAGGACATCGTTGGGGGTGAGGTCCGCGTCGAGTTGGAGCCGTCCGGCGGGCGTCGTGCGGAAGCCTGCGGAACGCAGGCGGGCAATCTCGATGCGCAGCATCGGACCGAGGAACCGCTCGAGCCAACGGTCGAACCCGGGCGCGGGGACCTGCTCGTGGCGGCCGAGAACGACGGCCGCGCAGTGCATGCGGGTCGTCTCGAGATGGGCCACGACGCTCTTGCCCTCCGGAACCATGCTGACCGACAGACCGAGCTCCGCCATGGCACCGGTCACCGCAGTGAGGTCGAGGTCGCTGTCCGGTGCCACGAGGGCCGCCATGGGACGCTGGAAGGGCAGCGCCGCCGTGCCGCAGGCAGAGAG
>JAYYRS010000240.1:0-7776 GCA_036126975.1 Myxococcota bacterium | reverse complement strand
GGCGGCACGGGCGGCGGCTTCGGCGGCGGCACGGGCGGCGGTCCCGGCGGCGGCACAGGCGGCGGCACGGGCGGTGGGCCGGGTGGTGGCACGGGCGGCGGCGCCAGTGGCGGCCCCGGCGGCGGCACGGGCGGCGGCACGGGCGGTGGCTTCGGCGGCGGCACGGGCGGCACGGGCGGCACGGGCGGCACGGGCGGCAGCCCGGGTCCCTACGACGGCCTGTACTCGGGCGTGGGAACGGTCACCCTCAATGTCACGGTGGGTGGTTTCGGCTCGGATGTCTGCTCCGGCGATGTCGACGTGGTGATCTCGGCCGGCACGATCGTGGGCGACACGATCTCGTGCACCTGGTCGACCACGGCCTTCCAGACAGGATTCGGCGCCCTGACCACGACGCTCGATGGTTCGGTGGACGGGTCGGGCAACGTATCGGGTACGCTCGTCGACTTTGGACCGTCGCCCTTCTCCGGCTCAATCTCGTCGAGTGGGGCACTCTCTGCGAGCGTGAACAACTCGTTCACCTTTGCCGGCAACTCGGTCACGGTCACGGGTTCGTTCTCCGCGACGCCGTAGAGCAGATCTCGCGTGGACACGGCGGCCAGCCCCCAGGGGCTGGCCGTTCCTGTTCGGGGTGTCCCGGACGCACATCCGGGCTACCGGGACGGAGCCCCCTGCCGCTGTAGGAGCATCGATGGGCTGGTGGAAGACCCTGAAGGCCCGCTGGAAGGACATGCTCGCAGAGTATGGGTCCGTGGCCCTCGGCGTTTGGATGACGATTTTCGTTTTGGTTTTCGTCTCGTTCGTCGTGGCGATCGAGCTGGGGTTCGAGCCGGAAGGGGTCGCGGGCGAGTCCGGGAAATGGGGCATGGCCTATGTGGCAACCCAGTTGACGAAGCCCTTCCGGATCGTCGCGGTGCTCTTTCTTACCCCCGTCGTGGCGCGGGTGCTGCGGCATCGGCGGGCGGATGTCGCCGATGCCGATGCCGCAGGTGCCGAAGCGTCTTCGGAGGACGCGGTCGACAGCAAAAGCTGAACCAGGGCTTCCGGACGGTCCGTGAACCGGAACTCCGGGGTCCCGCGATGGGATCGAGCAGGCGGTGGCTCAGTCGGGGACGACCACCTCGGGCTCGAGCGGCGCCTCTGGTGTGCCGTCGCCGGTCCCCATCCCCGCAGCCGCTCGCTCCATCAGCACCTGCAGGCGGGTCGCGAAGCCCTCCGGGTCGTCCAGACGGCCCTCGGAGATGGCGGCGTGATCGAGCAGCAGCCGAGCAAAGGGTTCGATGCCGCTGGCTCCTTCGCCGTTCAGGCGGGCGAGCGTCTTGACCATCGGGTGTTCAGGATTGACCTCGAGGACCCGCTGGCTGGCTGGAACGGTCTGGTTGGCGGCCTTCAGGATCCGCTCCATGTTCGACGACACCCCTCCCTCTGCGTCGACAAGAACCGACGGAGAATCCGTGAGACGAGACGAAACGCGGACGTCGGCGACGGCACCGCCGAGCATGCTCTTCATCCAGGTCACAAGTGGAGCTGCATTCTTCTTGGCGGCCGCAGCGATCGGGTCTGCGTCGTCGCTGTCGTCCTCGGGAAGCTCCCCGGTCATCACGCTCTGCAGCTTCGTGCCGTCGATGTCCTGGATCTGCATCACGACCCATTCGTCCACGGGGTCGCTCATGAGGACGACTTCATGGCTGCGCTTCTTGAATCCTTCGAGCACAGGCGCCTGGCCGATCCGCTCCTTGTCCACGCTGGTGTAGTACCAGATGGTGTCCTGTCCTTCGCCCAGGTCCTCCTTTACCTGTCCGAGGCTGCGGAGGGCGCCGTCTGACGTCGTGGTTGGATATCGGAGCAGGTTCGTAAGCGGCTTCCGCTGCCGCTCGTCCTCTGCGATGCCCTCCTTGAGGATGTGGCCGTACTCGCCCCAGGCCTTGTCGTATTCCTCTGGGCTGGTGCGGGCGACTTCCTCGAGTTTCTTGAGGATCCTCTTTGTTAGCTGCTTCTTGATGGCGTCGACCAGGGGTGTCTGCTGCAACATCTCGCGAGAGACGTTGAGTGAGACGTCTGGCGCATCGACGACGCCCGTCACGAAGCGGAGATTCCGTGGCAACAGCTGGTCTGCATGGTCGAGGATCATGACGCGCTTCTGGTAGAGCTTCAGGCCCACCTTGAAGTCGAGACGATCCATTTCCCAGGGCCGCGATTTCGGCAGGTAGAGCACGGCGTTGAAGCTGATGGTGCCTTCCAGCCGCACGTGCAGCCACGCCAGTGGGTCCTGCCAGTCGTTGGAGATGTGGCGGTAGAAGGCCTTGTATTCATCGTCGGAGACCTCGGCGGGGTTCCGTGTCCACAGGGCCGCCTCCTGATTGACCCGGTCCTCACCAATGGTGACCGGCCAGGCTACGAAGTCGCTGTGCTTGCCGATGATGTCGCGCAGCCGATCCTCATCCATGAACTCCGCCGCGTCTTCGCGGAGATGCAGAGTGACCGTTGTGCCGCGGGTCGCACGCTCTCCTGTGGCCAGCTCGTAGGCCTCGCCCCCATCGGATTCCCATCGCACGGCCTCGCTCCCGGGAAGTCCGGAGAGGGTGTCGACAATCACCTTGTCGGCGACCATGAATGCACTGTAGAAACCGACACCAAACTGTCCGATCAGGCCGTCCGTGTTCTCGCCCTTGGCCTGGAGAGCCTCGGCGAAGGCCTTGGTGCCCGACTTGGCGATCGTTCCGAGATGCTCGACGACCTGTGGCTGGGTCATGCCGATCCCGTCGTCGCTGATGGTGATGGTGCCACCTTCCGCATCCACGGACACCTGCACGCCGGGCTCTCCCTCTACTTTGAGCAGCTCGTCGTTCTTGAGTCCTTCGAACCGGGCACGGTCGAGGGCATCACTGGCGTTGCTGACGAGCTCGCGGAGGAAGATCTCCCGGTCGGAGTACAGCGAGTGGGTAACGAGGTGGAGGATCTGTCGTACATCGGCTTCGAAGCGGTGCGACTCCATCGGTGGGCTCCTGACAATCGTGGGTGGTCGTGCGAGCGCGGCCGGAGGCGCGGGGCCCCACGCGGCAGCGGGCCCGCGAGCGGTGTTGGGGTAGGCACCACGCGCGGCGCGTCAAGACCTGGCGTCACCGAACCGGGTTCGCCGTCGTTCAGCGGTTCTGGCGCTGCTGGAGAACGTAGGCGTAGACATCTCGCACCTGGTCGCTCCCGAATCGTTTTCCCCAGGCGGCCATTGACGTTCCGGGAACACCATTTTCGACGAGGTACAGCTGAGCAGCGTCGCTGAACCGGTCGCTGCCGGGACCCACCAGCGCGCTGGGCGCGGGAACCAGTGTCGATGCCCGACCACCCCTGCCGTCCAGCTCTGCACCATGGCAGCTCACGCAGGACTTCTGGTAGATGGTCCGTCCGTTCGCGAGGTCAGCGACGGCCAGGCTCTGGACAGGCTGGTCATAGGCATCCCCGAGCTGCTGCCGGAGCTGCTGCTCCAGCGCCGCCCAGCGCTGGTCGCGCTCTACGGACGATTCGGGTTGCTTTTCGGGCAGGCATGCAACGAGGAGGAAGAGGAACGCGGTCATGGAGCGCTGTATCCCGATGGTCGCACCGGACCGCCATCCTCCGGCCTGCGCGGGTAAGGTCGTCGTGTGGCCCTGTCGGATCCTTCACGGCGGAATCAGCGGTTACACTATGGCGGTTTCGAGGCGCGGTGCCCGAAGCAGATGCGGTTGGGAGGCAGTGCATGCCGAGACTGTGGACCGCCTGCGTTCTGGCTGTCGCGACTGCGGGATGCAACGTCGACGCTGGACCGTCGAAGGGCGACATCGGCGTCGTCGGCGGCGCGGGCGCCGATACGGGAGGCCGCATCGGTGGAGCTGGGAACACTCCGCCATCGATCGTCGTGGAAGAGCCGAGGGATGGCGCGATTCCCTATGCGGCGGAGCCGGTCGCCTGGCGCGTCATCGTGTCGGATGCAGAGGACGCCGCCACGGCGCTCGTCCTCTCCTGGGAGAGCGATTCTACGGGTGCGCTCGTGGGCCTGCCCTCCGCGGCGGATGCCGACGGCCGTGCCGAGGGCAGTGCTGCACTCGCCGAAGGCAGCCATGCCGTGACAATCACGGTCCGGGACACGGGGGGGCTGACGGCAAGCGTGGTGGTCGAGCTGGACGTGGGTGCGGCGAACGCTCCCCCCACGTGCTGGCTGACCGCCCCCGACGACGCCTCTCTCGTCGA
Source organism: Myxococcota bacterium (assembly GCA_036126975.1). Classification (GTDB taxonomy): domain Bacteria; phylum Myxococcota_A; class UBA796; order UBA796; family UBA2385; genus JAYYRS01. The sequence continues at coordinate 3,552 of JAYYRS010000240.1, read as the reverse complement.
GCTTGGTCTGCCCATCAACGTAGAGGGTGTCGCAGCAGACGGGGAGCAGGACGTCACGACGCTTGAAACGCGTCTGGAGAGCGATGTCGACGGGGTGCTGTTCGAAGGCAGTCCGGGGGCCGATGGCCGGGTCATGTCCGAAGCCGCCATGCTGTCCCATGGAGAACACATCCTGACGCTCACCGTGGTGGACGAATTGGGGTTGACCTGCGCAGACAGCCGGGTCGTACGGGTCGCTCGGGCGCCTGTCGTGGCCATCGCCGCTCCGCTGGATGGGGATGTCATCAACGTGGGGTCGACCATCGACATGGTCGGGACGGTCGCCGACTCCGACACCGACCATGGTGACCTCTCGGCGGCCTGGAGCTCCGATCGGGATGGTGTCATCGCGACCGGCACGGTGGCGGCGGATGCATCGACCGGAGCGAGCTGGCCCGGCGCTTCGGCCGGTACCCACACGCTCACGCTGACCGGCATCGACCCCGACGAGCTCGTTGGAACGGACAGCGTCACCATCACGCTGAACCAGGCTCCGACGGCTCCGACGGTCCGCATCGATCCCGATCCGGCGATCACCACGGACGATCTCGTGGCGACGGTCACCGGCTCCGTCGATCCCGATGGTGTCGGAACGCTGTCGTACGACCATTCCTGGACCCGGGATGGGGTCGCATGGAGCGGCGGCTCGGTGGCCACCGTCCCGGCGGCCGCGACGACCAAGCACGAGACCTGGGAGGTCACGGTCACGCCGACCGACGGCTACGCGACGGGCCCGACCGGGAGCGCCAGCGTGACGATCGCCAATGCCGATCCGATCCTGGGCACGCCATCGGTCAGTCCGAGCGCGGACCTCGAGGTGGGCGAGGTGGCGACCTGCAGTGCTGTGGCTGCGGATCCAGATGGCGACATCGTGTCGCTGTCGTATGCGTGGGTGGATGCAGCTGGAACGGTGCTGGGTACCGGGAGCACCTTCGAGCTGCCCGGGGCCACGGTGTCTCCGGGCGGGTACGTGTTCTGCGTGGTCACTGCGGATGATGGAGATGGCGGAACGGCGACGGAGAGTGCCGGAATCAGCGTGGCCAACTCCGCTCCGACGCTGCTGAGTGTCGTCATCAGTCCGGGTTCCGGCATCCACGCGGGAGACACGCTCACCTGCACTGCCGTCGCGAGTGATCCAGATGGGGACACCCTGAGCATCACCTACCGGTGGCAGAACATGACCACCCTCACGGCGGGATCGATGGGGGCGACCTACACGGTCGTCGGGGGTTCTGACAGTCCAGGAGACATCCTCCAGTGCACAGCCGAGGTCAGCGATGGCCGCGGCGGGACGGACACAGGCACGGACACGGTGGATGTCGAAAATTCTCCGCCTGTGATCACCAGCGTGACCATCACGCCGACCGCGCCCTACAACGACACCCGGGTCAGCTGCAGTGCCACTGCGACGGATGCCGACGGTGGACGTCCGAGCGTCGCCTTCACCTGGACCGGGCCGGGCGGTGTCATCGCGCCGGGCGCGATCGCAAACCTGACGAGCTCCGACATCGGACCCGGACAGGAACTCATCTGCGAAGCGACGGCGACGGATGCCGATGGCGGAACCGACACGGATTCGGTCCGTGCCGTGATCGCGAACCGCGCTCCCACGTTGATTGGCGTGAACATCACGCCCGATCCCGCGTATGTGTCCGACACATTGACCTGCAACATCGGGGGAACGACCGACGCCGACGACGATCCGGTCACCCTGGACTATCAGTGGTGGGCGGGCTCGACGATGCTGGCCTCGGGTGTCCCCACATGGCCGGTCACGGTGGGTGCAGGCACGACCATCACGTGCCTGGTCGTGCCGCATGATGGGCACACGTCGGGTGCTGCGGTGTCCGACCTCGTCCATCTGCAGAACACGCCCCCCGCCATCACATCCCTGTCGATCTCGCCCAGTGCTCCAGACACAGACGACACCGTGAGCGCGCTTGTGACCGCCGTGGACCCCGATGGAGACGCCATCTTCCTGTCCTATGAGTGGTTGGTGGACGGTGTCGCCGTGACGGGTGGCACCTCGTCCACTCTCGAAGGACTCACCGAGTTCGACAAGGGCCAGGACGTTGCCGTCACCGTGACACCACGCGGTCCGACGACGCTCGGGACAGCCATCACGTCCCTGCCGGTGACCGTGGTCAACACCCCACCGCTGGCCCCGACGCTGGAGATCACACCGTACGGACCTGCGACCAGCGACGACCTCGTCTGCGACGTCATCGCGACTGCCTATGATCTGGACCGCGATCCCATCACATACAGTGCTGTATGGACGGATGCGACGGGTGCCGCTGCCACGACGTCCAGCGCGACGACATTCGCAGGCGACACACTCCCGGCATCCGTCACGACGGATGGGGACACCTGGACCTGCACCGTCACGCCGCACGACGGTGAGGATGCCGGTGTCACCGCATCCGCGTCGGCAACCGTGGGGTGCGATGCGGATGGCGATGGGGTGCTGGCCGTTTCGTGTGGAGGCACCGACTGCGATGATGCCGATGCGACGCGCTACCCAGGCGCGGGTGACGCCTACGGGGACGGCATCGACGGCGACTGTGACGGCATGGACTGCGAAGCCGCCAGTGACGGCGCGAGCTACTTCGTGGTCTGTCCCGAGGAGCTGGGCTCATGGGCGGCGGGCGAGGCAGCCTGTCAGGCGGCAGCCTATGACGGGCTCGCCAGCATGGAGACCGCTGCCGAAATCGTCTTCGTCGGAGATCTCCTCATCAATGCGGGGATCGACACGGTCGCATCTCCTTGGATCGGGTTGTACGAGTCCGGAGGGGAGGGCACCTGGGTGTGGGCCAGCGGCAGCACCGTGGTCTTGACGAACTGGGCGGCCGGGCAGCCGGACGATGGTGGAGGCGGTGGCGAGGACTGCGCGCACATCAACTGGCCGCTGGGTGGGCTCCAATGGAACGATGCCGCCTGCGATGGAACATCGAGCAGCGTCTCCGTGACGGGCATCGTGTGCGAGCGAGCCCCCTGAGCCCGGAACGCCCTCAGCGTCCAGCTGCTGCTTTCGCCTGGCGGAACACCGCCTCGGCGCGGGCGGTCTCCCCCTGCTTGTCGAGGATGTTTGCGTGGAGAAGCAGGACGGCGGAGTCGTCAGGCGCGAGAGCGAGCGCAGGCTCGAGCAGCTCCGCGGCCCTGGCGTAGTCGCCGGCGTTGAATGTCGCCTGCGCCCAGGCGCGTCGGGCGCCGGGATCGGAGGGCTGGAGACGGACGAGCGCGGCGTACTCCGCGGCGGCCTCGTCCCAGCGTTCCCTTCGCATCAGTGCGTTGCCAAGCTCCCAGCGCGTGCGCGCGTCGCCCGGCCATGCCGCACTCTCCTGGGTCAGATGATGGATCACACCGTCGAGGTCATCCCTGGCCAGCGCGATGAGGCCCAGCGAGCGATGCACGCCTCGGCGCGCCACGCCGTCTTCCAGGGACCGCTGCAGCAGTGTACTGGCGATGGCGAGCTGGCCCGCCTGGACCTGGAGCACGCCCATCGCGGCCTGC
>JAYYRS010000239.1:0-5801 GCA_036126975.1 Myxococcota bacterium | reverse complement strand
GCGCTGACATGCGGCCCGCCCGACGCTTCCTTGCCGGTCGGGGTGGCATCGGGGGCCGGGGGCCCGCCGCTGCGCGCGGTCCCGGCGGCGCGACTGCGGGGCCCGGTGGACCCGGCGCCGGGCGAACCGACGCGGCCCCGGCCGACGTCGGCGGACCGGCGGGCCGCGCGCCTCCCATGTGGTCGGCCAGATCCGGCCGCACGGGACGTGGAACGGAACGGCCCCCCGGCGACGTGACCGCCGGCGGCTCGCCCGGAGACGGCGCAAGCGCGCGCGGTGGCGGACCCGATGATGGCGCAGGTTCAGAAGGGGCCTTGGGCGCCGGCGGAGGGCGGCGGTATTTCGCCAGCGGGTCCGGGGCGGCCTTCTTCTTCGGGGGGCTCTTGGGCCGCAGGTGCGGCGCAGGCTGACGGCGTTTCTCACCCAGCCGGACCGCGACCGGTCCCATCGAGACCGGGTCGGGGTCATCCCGAGGTCCGGTCGGATCCCAAGGGTCCGCGAGACCGAACCGCAGATACAGCCGACTGCTGAAGCAGACGTTCGGCCGTTTCCACATCCGGTCCCCGATTCGCGCCGCGAGCCGCTCGCCGAGCGGAGGCCGCACGGCGAGCTCGCGCCGCCTGATCAGGTCGCGGACCTTCAGGTCCTCGCTCATCCGACCTCCGATGGGGTCACTCTGCCACAGCGACGCAACACCGGCGAGTGCACCTCGGATGCGTCCCGTGTCCGGTCAGTCCGATGCGGACGGACCGACCTGGACCGCCACCGCGAGGTCCCGCCGCAGCGTGCGCCGGGCCACGTCCCGCAATGCATCGAGCGTGACCGCGCGGGGCCGCTCCAGCAGGACCTGCCAGCGCTCCGCTCCCCCGCCGTACCGCTCGGCAGCTGCGATCACCTCCGCTCTCGCGCCTGCCCGCTGCAGGCCAACGACGGCGCCCTCCACCAAGCCGGTGCGGACGCCCTCCAGCTCTGCAATCGAGACACCGTCCGCCAGCAGCCGGTCGATCTCCGACCACAGCGCAGCCAGCGCTTCCTGCGCCCGGTCCGGGTCCGCTTCAACGGAACAAAGCAGGGCCCCGCCTCCGAGCCCACGCTCGAAGCTGCAGCCCCCCGAGTAGGCGAGTCCGAGCCTCTCTCGCAGGGCGTCGAAGAGTCGACCTGTACCCCCAGCCACCCCGCCGAGCACGGCGGACAGCACCTGCATCGCGGGATCGTCGGGGTGCCCGTGTCCCACCGCAGGAAACGCCAGCACGACTGCGGTTGGAGCATCGTTGCGCGGGACGACACCGTGCAGCATCCTGCGCCTGCGGGCCGGAGCGCTGGGGGGGCGCGGTCGGAGTCCATCGCCCGCTGCGAGCCCGTGGAGATTCCGCTCCAGCAACGAAACGACCTCCGTGGGATCGAATCCGCCGGCAACCCCGATCACGATGTTCCGGCCGTGGACCTGCCGCCGATGGAGCGCCCGGAGACGGCCGGGCGTGACGCGCGATGCCGTTGCCCGGGTCCCGCAGCTCGGCCGCCCCCAGGGATGTCCGGGGAACAGGGCGCCCCATGCCATCTCCCAGGCGAACTCCCCCGGGTCGTCTCGCATCGCGCGCTGCAGTTCGACAAGGTCTGCACGCGTCCGTTCCACCTCCTCGGGCCGAAAGTGGGGTGTGGTGAGCATATGACCGAGGAGCTCGGCCGCCGTGCGCGCCTCGGCGCTCGGAAACGCTGCCCGGACACCGAACGAGTTCCGGCCCGCCCATGCCCGGATGCCGCCGGCCCGCTCTTCCGCGACGGCGGACAGCTCCAGGGCATCGTAGGGCCCGGCCCCCTTTCCCAATGCGGCTGCCCAGGCCGTCGAGAGGCCCGCATCCCGCGGCCCCTCTGCGATGGAACCCCCGATCCCCAGGATGGAGATCCCAAGCAGCTCCGCCTCGGGGTCGGGCAGCATCACGACCTCGGTGCCGCCCACGAGCGTGGCCCGCTGCACGCCGGTCGGCGGCGGCCCGACGGAGACAGGGCGGATGGCGGCGACGGTCGACGCGCGGGTGAGCGCAGCCGTGTCGAGTTCGGCGGAGGGCGCCACCGCTCCTGCGATGGCCGCCGCCCGTCGCAGGGTCTGCGCAGCGACCCTGCGGATGTCACCCACGCTGACCCGGGCAAGGGCAGCCTCGTAGGCCGCTTCGGCCCTCGGTGTGCCGAAGGCGGCGACGTACCAGCCCAGTCGACTGGCCCGGCCATCCACGGTCTCCCGCTCCCGCAACCGATCCGCGCGGGCGCCCGCCTTGGCCCGCCGCAGCGCGTCTGCGGGCAGGCCTTCGCGGGCGACCCTTTCGACGACCTCCCACAGCGCGATGGTGGCCGCCTCCGCCTTTCCCTCCCGAGGCGCAAAACCGAGGACCAGCATGCCGCCGGCCGCCTCCGTCTCCAGCGCGGACCATGTGCTCATGACGAGGTCCTTGTCGTGGCGAAGCGCCTGCGACAGCAGGGAGCCACCCCCCTCTCCCAGACCGACCGTCAGCAGGTCGAGCGCCGCAATGTCGGCATGCGCATGACCGGGCACCGGGAAGGAGACCTCCACCAATCGTTCCTCGAAGCCCTTGTCGAGGGCGACACACCCGGGCCGGACGAATCGCTGGGGAAGCGTGGCGACCATCCGGGCCGGCCGCGCTGGGCCGCCCGACGGCAACAGCGCCGCAGTGGCGTCGCGCAGCGCATCGGCAGGGACCGGTCCTGCAACGGCCAGGATCGCATTGTCGGCCACGTAGTGGGCATCGTGGAACGTTCGCAGCGCTTCCCTGCTGATGGCGCCGACGCTGTCGACGGTCCCGAGGATCGGTCGGCCATAGGGATGCTCCCCGAAGGCCCGGGCTCGCACGGCGTCTGCCAGCACGGATGCGGGATCATCCCGGGAACCACGGATCTCCTCGAGCACGACACCACGCTCTCTCTCGAGTTCCGCGGGATCGAGATGGGGCTGCGTGCCCATGGCGACGAGGACGTCCAACGCGACATCGATGTGGGCGGATGGCAGCGTTGCATGCAGGACCGTCTGCTCGAACGACGTCCACGCATTGAGGTCTCCGCCAAGGGACTCGATCCGCTGGACGAGCTCTCCCTGTCCGTAGGCGCCCCCGCCCTTGAAGACCATGTGTTCCAGCAGGTGAGCGGCGCCGTACAGGCCTGCTTGTTCGCGCGCCGAGCCAGTCCGGAACCAGAGCTGGACCGACACGACCCGCGCCGGACCGTGGGGCTCGGCCACGAGTACGGGTCCGCGGTCGGGAGCGAGATGGATCTGCATCAGGCCTGGGTACCCCACACCCGCTCCCAGCGCACCCGCGATACGCGCTTCGCATGCCTGCTGACCCTTCATGGGGCGCCTACGTGCACACGCCGTGGTGCCGACTCCACTGCCCCTACTGCAATTTCAACGTCAGCACAGCCCCGCCGCGCTGGGACGACTGGATCGACGGTCTGCGGTCGGAGTGGGCGATTCGCCATTCGCTGTTCCCCGGTGCCGCCAACACCCTGTACATCGGCGGTGGAACACCAAGCCTCGCACCGCCGGATGTGCTCGGACGGGTCCTTGACGTCGTCCCCCGTGCTCCCGACGCCGAGGTCACCATCGAGGCGAATCCGGGCGATCTCACCCCCGCTCGCCTCGCGGCCTGGCGCGCCCTTGGCGTCCACCGCCTGTCCCTTGGGGTGCAGACATTCGACCCCCGCTTTGCGCGGTTGCTCGCCCGCGGTCACACCGCTCGCCAGTCGCGAGAGCTCGTCACGATGGTCCGCGAGGCCGGATTCTCCACGTGGAACGTCGACGTCATCTTCGCCCTGCCGGGACAGTCACCCGCAGACTTCGAGGCCGACCTCGAAGCCATCCTCGAGACCGCGCCCCCCCATGTGAGTCTCTACGGGCTGACGTTCGAGCAAGGGACCCCCCTCACCCGGGCACGAGACCGGGGCAGCATCGCCGACCCGGCGGAGGCAGACTGGCGCGCCATGTACGACCGGGCGGTGCATGCGCTCGGGGCGGCCGGATTCGAGCGCTATGAGGTCAGCAATTTCGCACGACCGGGGCACCGCTCCCGACACAACGAGGCGACATGGCGTGGGGGCCCGTATGTCGGACTGGGACCGGGGGCCCACGGCTATGCCCCCGACGGGCTGCGCACCGTGGGCCACGCGGACCTGGACGCCTGGCGCGCCGACCCCCGCGGCACGGAGGAGCGACCGCATCCAGCGGGCGCCGCAATCGACCTCGTCCTTTCCACGCTGCGTCACGTCGATGGGCTCCCTCTCCAGACCCTCCGCAGCCGCACCGGACATGCACCCGGACCCGCCACCGTAGACGCCCTCGTCCGCGCTGGGCTGGTCGTCCGGCGGGGGTCGGCTCTCGCACTCACCCACGCCGGCTTCCCCGTCGGAGACGGGGTGGTTGCGCGAATCTGCGATTCACTCCGCCCCGTGCCTTGACACGAGGGGTGCCCGAGAGCGAAAACTACGCTCCCTACTTCTTGAACAGGACGCCGAACCCTTGGCATCACCGCCCTCCCAGGACGACGCCAGCGACTTCGAACTGGCAATCGATGACGACCTCCTCGCGGCAGCCGTGGCGGCCGTGGAAGCCCGATTCGAGCAGAAGTCCCCACCGGCGGCCGACCCGGAGGCCGAGGCGGCCTTCGCCGCGGACCTCGAGGTCGAGCTTGGGGAGGACCCCCCTGATGAGACCGGTCTCGCCGAACCAGGACCCGATGCCGACGATGATGGTGTCGAGATCCCCGTGGTCCTGGACCGCACAGGCGACGACGACATCGGTCGGGCCTCCGAGGGGCCTGGAGCGCCAGCGCTGGCAGAGATCCGCACCGCGTTGTCCGAGGCCGAGAGACGCATCATCGACCTGGAGGACGAGCTGCTCGAGACAGCAGAGGCGCTGGACGACGAGACCCAGGAGCGCCGGCGCGCCACGGCCATCGCCGTCCGCCTGAAGGAGCGGGCCCAGCGCAGCGACCAGCTCGTGGCCAACGCACGGAACGGACGTGCGGCGGCCGAAGCCCGCATCGAGGAACTCGAAGCCGCGCTCGAACGCATGGAAGAAGACCAGGAGCGGCTCCGCGAGCGGCGCCGGCGGGAGGTCGATGAAGCCCGCCAGCATGGTCTCGCGCCGACGCTCAAGGAACTCCTCCCCGTCCTGGACCACCTCGAGATGGCCGTGGCACATGCGACCGCCGAGCCGGAGAAGCTCACCGAGGGCGTACGGATGATCGTGGGGCAGTTCAACCGTGCGCTCGAATCCCAGGGCGTCACCCGGGTCGATGCGGCCGCCGGAGCGGATTTCGATCCGGAGTGTCATGAAGCGCTTCAGCGGGTCGAGACAACGGACCACCCTCCCGGGACCGTGCTCAATGAGCTGCGGGCTGGCTATCTCCTCAACGGCCGGCTCCTCCGTGCGGCCCGGGTCGCCGTCGCCGCAGCACCGAACGCCGACGACGAGCCGCCCGCCGGGATGCCCGACGCGTCTTCCCCTCCCCCCGCAGAGACCGACGAGCCCGCCGCGACCGACGCGGACGCGCCAGAGGTCGTAGACTCTGCGCACGCGGACCCTGGCGACACAGGGACCACCTGAACCGTTACAACGCAACCCGCCACAACGGCGGAAGACCGAAGCGCCCCGAGCGGGGACCGGAGCACCCAGGATGTCGACAACGCGCGCGATCGGAATCGACCTCGGCACAACGAATTCCTGCGTCTCGATCATCGAACATGGCGACCCTCTCGTCATCCCAAACGACGAGGGAAGTCGGACGACACCGTCC
>JAYYRS010000238.1:0-5680 GCA_036126975.1 Myxococcota bacterium | reverse complement strand
AGCCCCACCATGGGTCGATGTCCAGCACGCCATCCCGGACGCCCTCGTCGTAGAGGGTGGTCCCCGGGAAGGGCGTGAGGATGTTGTACATCGTGAAATCAGGGTCGAGCTTGATGCTGTACTCGATGGTCGCGAGTACATCTTCTCGAGACCGCTCCGTCGGCGTTCCGATCATGAAGTACGCCACCGTGTGGATGCCCACCTCCCGGCACAGCCGGAACGCATGCTCGATCTCGCGGCTGGTGACGTCCTTCTTCAGCCGCAACAGCCCCTCCTCGGTGCCCTGCTCCACGCCGAGCTGGATCCGGGAGCAGCCCGCCGCCTTCATCTTCTCCAGCAGCGGCCGATCGACGCCCTTCACGCGAAACCGCACCGTCCACGAGAACTCGAGGCCGCGGCGCAGGATTTCGTCGCACAGTTCGTGGACGCGCTTGTTCGTGATGTTGAAGGTGTCATCGACGAAGTAGATCTCGCGGATGCCGAGACCGATGCAATGCTCGATCTCGTCACAAGCCCGCTGCGGGCTCATGACCCGGTACCGATGGCGCGGCGTGTTGCAGAACGTGCACCGATACGGACAACCCCGACTGGTGACCATCGTCGTGAAGATCCCCCCTTTCCCCATCACGTCGTAGTACCGCTCGTACTCGATGAGAGACCGGTCGAGCACGGGGTACTCGTCGAGGTCGTTGGAGAAGTACACGTCGTCCACGGGCACAGGGTCGTCGGGGTGCGCCATGACGCCGGGGATTCCCCGGGCCTCTTCACCCTTCTCCCAGACGGCGAGCAGGTCGAGCATCGGCTGCTGGCCTTCTCCTTTCACCACCGCGTCCACACCGGGGAGGTCGAGACACTCCTGCGGGAAGTCGTTGACATGCGGCCCGCCCACGACCACGTAGGACGCCCCTCCCGCCTTCGCGGCACGGATGGTCTTGTGCACGTCCACGAGCTGCACCGTGAATGCCGTCACGCCCACCACATCCGGCCGCCACTCTCGCACCTTGGCTTCGACCACATCGTATTCGAGGTCGTCCAGCTGCGCGTCGAGGATCTTCACCTCATGGTCGGTCTCGGCCAGCAGGAACTGCCCGATCGCGAGCAGCGCGAGCGGCGGGTAGCTCAGGTTCTCCGCCTCTACGGCTTCGGGGACCTCGCTCTCGACGGTGTGCCGAGCGGGTGGCCGAATCAGCATGACGCGCATGGGTTGCACCGGGGAGGAGTGGAATGAACCACCAGCCTGACAGTCACAGCCGTGGCTGTCAATGCTGACTAGCCCGTTCGGATGGACGAGCAAGGGCCGTGCGCCAGCCGACCACGGGTCGGAATCCGCATGGGGCAGGCCTCATTCCGGCAGCGGCAGCGAAACATCAACCGTACAGACCTCGACGACCGGACCCGTCTGCGACACCCGGAGGTCCGCATCGACCTGAACCTGCAGCGGGCCACCCGGCATGTGGACCGTGACGGCACCGTCCACACGCCCGAGCAGCCGTGCTGCGACCGCGACGGCGCAGGCAGAGGACCCGCTCGCCAGCGTCTCGCCAGCGCCCCGCTCCCAGATCCGCGCATCGACGTTGCCCCGGTCGATGACGCGGGCGACCTGCACGTTGGTGCGGTTGGGAAACCGCGGGTCGGTTTCGAGCAGACGACCCCAGGTGCGCCAGGGCAGGCCGTCCAGGTCCGCGTCCTCGACCAGCACCACGCAGTGGGGATTGCCCATGCCCACAGCGGTCAGCCGGAGGGTGGCACCTGCGACCTCGGTCGGGGAGTCCCGCAATGCCACCGTGCACGGCACGTCCGGCGGTTCGAGCATCGCGGTTCCCATGTCGACCGTCACCCGACCGGTCTCGCCGTCGACCGAACACGAGACGATGCCAGCAGGGACCTCCACCGTGAATGCGGCAGGCGCTCCCCTGTGGTCCACGAGCCAGCGTGCGAAGATCCGCAATCCGTTGCCCGATTTCTCCGCCTGCGAACCATCCGGATTCCAGATCCGCAGACCGTGGTCCGCTTGGTCGCTCCCGACCGGCTCGAGGATGCCATCCGCGCCGATCCCCTCGTTGCGATGACACAGCGTGCGCACCCGCTCCGCGGACAAGGCACCCCCCGAATCGAGCACGAGGTAGTCGTTGCCGAGCCCGTGGCTCTTGATGAGGCGCATTCACGCTCCCGAGGTGGCGATGCTCAGCGCTGCAGCACCTTGCTGATGAGGGTCTCGGTGAAGTTGTGCCCACCGAGGAACGCCAGCTGCACGTGGGAATCCCCGACCGCGACCGTCACATGCTCGACTGGACCCAGGTCCTGGCCATCCGCCACGACGCGGACGGGCCGCCGATCCACCGAGAGCGCCTCCACTTCGATGCGCGCATCGAGGGGCAGGACCACGGGGCTGAGACGGGGCGCGTGCGGTGAGATGGGCGACACCTGCAGCACGCCAGCCGTGGGGTGGCATGGAACGCCCCCCACCGAGTAGCTGTAGGCGGTGCTGCCCAGCGCAGTCGCGACGATCAGGCCGTCGCAGATCAGGCGGTCGACGACCGGCGCACCATCCACGCTGACGCGCAGATGCGCGGTCTGTCCGGTGCTGCGCTCGATGTAGAGGTCGTTGACGGCCGGGGCCTCGTAGCGCGCGCCGTCCGGACCGCGGGCGATGAGCGCGAGCCGGGGGAAGGCATGGACCTCCCAGTCCTGCTGCGAGAGCTGGGCAGCGACCCGATCGAGATCCGTCGCATCGTTGAGCAGGAAGCCCAGCATGCCGGCATTCAGGCCGAGGTAGACGAAGTCGGGACCCAGCTCCCGGATGCACGCCAGCATGTGGCCATCCCCGCCGAATACAAGACAGACGGACGCGGGGAGCACCGCCGGGTCCATGCGGGCTGCTAGGGCGTCGTGGAGCGTCTGGGCTCTGGGGTTTCGGGGGTCGACGCGGATCATGACCGCAGTCTACTCCTCGCCGGGCCCGGTACCGTCATTCGAGGGGGCGCCCCCCAGCTTCCATGCGGTCATCCAGCCCAGCGGCATGAGGGTCAGGCCTGCGGCGGCCACGAGCGTCAGACCCATCACGATCAGCAGCCCCAGGCTCCGGATTCCCTCCGCAGTGGCCACGGAGAGCGCGGCAAACGAGAGGATCGTGGTCGCCGCAGAGAGTCCGGATGCCCATCCGGTGGTCTTCAGCGCGATCCGCACCCGTCCCGGACCTTCTTCGCGAAGCCGATGGAGCAGGTGGATGACGACATCGACCCCGATGCCCATGAGGATCGGCACGCCCACGAAGTTGACCAGCGAGAGCTTGAGGTCGAGGAGCACCATCGCGGCACCCGCCCAGCACATCCCCGCGAGCAACGCAGCCACGGCTCCGAGTGCGCGCGGGACGCTTCGCAGATCGATCAGCGTGAACAGGAGAACGAGCCCCAGGGCCACCCCGGCCACACGTGGTGTATCGCCCTGCATCAGTTCAAAGAGGACGGCCAGCGCGAGATACTCGCCCGCCGCGCTCTCCCCAGGCAGCCACCGCTGGACGGACTCGTAGAGCCTCCGGTTCTGCCGGACGTCCCACAGGTTCCCCTCGGGGAGGATCATCATCCGGTGCTTGCCGTCCGCCGCACCCAGCATGTGCTGGGCACCCCGTGGAAGATCTGCGACACCCACCACCCGGAGGTCCGCCTCGGCCAGCCGCGCGAGGTTCTCCTGCACCGGTCGTGGGAGATACCGAACACCGTCTCCCCGGGCGAGGTCTGCCACCTCCTCCAGCAGCGCGAGCCGGTCGGCCTGGTCGGCCGGCAGGACCGAGAAGCGGTCGAGGAGCGTCGCCATTTCAGGGATCTCGCCCCCGGCGATGCCCGCGGTCAGTCGCTCATGGGCGTCAAGGAGGGATTGCTCGCTCTCGAAACTGACGACCACCGGCGCCGCCGATTGCCGGGCCAGTCTCTGTCGCGTTTCGTCGAGGTCTCCATAGCTGAGCCCCTTGGGCCGGAGTTCGGACAGGTCGTACTCGAAGCTGACCCGCGGAAGGAGAAGCGTCCCTGCACTGGTCATGCCGACCATGCCCAGCAGAAGCAGGGGCGCCCACCGATAGGCCGCCGGCCGGGCGGCGACATCGTCGCGCGGCGCGGCGCGCGCCTCGCCCCGTCCTCCTGCCTTGTCGTGCCACCGCACCAGCAGGGGCAGACCGAGCAGCACGGCTGTCAGGCAGAAGACCACGCCACCGGCGAGGATCGTTCCCAGCTGCTGGAATCCCTTGAAGCCCGCTGCCCAGAGCGCGCAGAAGCCCCCCGCCGTGGTCAGACCCGCCGTGAAACATGGGGGGCCGGCCTTGTCCCAGGCGCGCGCCACGGCATCCTCGACCGTGTCCGCCAGGCGACGCTCTTCCCGGAACCGGGAATACAGGTGGATGCTGAAGTCCACCCCCAGCCCGATCAATACCGCTGGAAAGAAGCTGGTGAACGTGTTCAGCGTACCGATCGCCACGCCTGCGTAGCCAGCAGTCCAGATGTTGGCGACGATGAGCGGAACGAAGACCAGCAGGATGGCGCGCACGTCGCGAAAGGCAATGGCGATCAGCAACAAGACCAGCGTGAAGCTCACCGCACCCGTCCAGCCGAGGTCCTTCGTGAGATTGCGAACGTCCTCGACGCTGTGCCGATAGGCGCCCCCAACCCAGACGACCTCCAGACCACGCGCGCCCGGGTCGAGCCGTGCGATGTGGCCTTCCAGCTCCGCCATCAGGGCCTTCGAGAAGGCCGGGTCGTAGGGCGTGGACGTGGGGCGGATGACGAGCCGCCGCAGGTCCTGGCCGACCTCGGCAAACGAGCCCTGGTCGGGCGCCTGATTGAGCTTGTCCGTGAGAGGGCCCAGGTCGAGCAGTCGGGCCGCCACGAAGGGATTCGCGGCCGCGGGCCCGAGCGAAAGCGCGCCCTCGAGACGGGTCTTCAGGGTCGTCAACTCGTCGGTCGTCAGCTGAAGGATTCCGAGCCGCCAGGCCAGGTCGGGCTCCAGCTCGTAGAGAGCGTAGTCGACCCGCTCACTCGCCGTCATCGACGTGTGCAGCGAACGCATGAACTCGTCGAGCGCCTGCGGATCGTCTCCCTGGACCGTGACGGTAAGAAGGTTCGCGCCGCCTTCCTCCTCGTTGAGGCGGTGAATCGCCTGTGCCGTCGGCTCCTCCTCCGGCAGCAGGACGAGGATGTTCGGATCCATCCGCAGCCGGGCCGCGGACAGCGCAGCGAGCATCGTCACAAGGAGGAACAGCGCCGTCGTGCGCCGCGGATGGCGCAACACGGCCAGGGCGAGGCGACCAAAGAAGCCGAGCGGACGGGCAGACAGAAACGACCTCGCGGTGGGCGACGGGACCCCCGCATAGCACGTTCTCGCCCGGACTGGCCCCCGCGAGACAGGCGGGTTCGACAAGGTCCTGTCACGAAATGCACAAAAAGTGCTCAGGATTTTCCGGCGCCGGGCCGATGTCCCGGATGCAAATCGAAATGCCGGAGCGCCCAGACCCCGCCACGCTCGACGCACAGGCTGGCCCCACGCCGTCCCGGCGTACGCTTTTCGATACAGTATACGTATATAAACGCATACGCGCTCGTCGCCGCCGGGGATGAAGAATCTGCAATTGCGGTATTTTGCCCATTATTTCCGGCTAACTGTCTCGCGATTCAGATGCGACGATGGCGCACCC
>JAYYRS010000237.1:0-2553 GCA_036126975.1 Myxococcota bacterium | reverse complement strand
GGGCGCACCCGCGCCGAGGTCGAGAGGGACGCCGGTGGGGTCCGTCGCGCGCGTGAAAGCGTGCACGACATCGGAACGGTCACGAAGCAGGCCAGCACGGATCATGGGGGCAGGGTGCCCCGGCCACGCCCCCTGGTCAAGGGGCTCCGGGCCGGGGGCGGGGCTCCTTGACACCCTCGGGACCTCCTCCTACGGTTCTGCGCGATGCATCCGCGCCTGCCAGTTCTCGTTCTGCTCGGTGCATGCGCGAGCGGGCCCGACGGGAGCCGCAACGGTCCGCTGGCCTTCACGCTTCGCCTTCGGCCACTCACACCGCTCAACCAGCCGGATCTGTTCGACGACGTCGACCGCTTCACGGTCACCGTCGACCGCGGTTCCGCGGGCGTGGAGGTCTACGACCTGGGGACAGCTGGCGCCGACGGTACGGTCCGGACTCCTGCGGTCGCGGGACTGGATGGCGCAGCGATCGGCATCTACGGCCATGGCCCTGAGGGGGAACTGGTGGCATACGGCCGCAGCTCTGCGTGGACGCTGCCCTCAGATGCCGATGATGACGTGCCGGTGCTCGTTGGCCGTGTGGGCGCCATCGGGCGGTTGACCGACCTGCCGGGGGATGCGGCGCTTGTCGGAGCCGGACTGGTCGCTGACGGGTCCGGCCGGTTCCTCACCTTCGGTGGTGACGAGCGCGGCCTGGACGGCATCGACCACGCGACGCAGGATGTACTTCGGCTCGATATCGGTCGGCCGGACACCAGCCTCAGCTTCTCCGAGTTTGGTGACCTTCCCGAGTATGCGACGGTCAACGGCGAGACGGCAGTGGGCCTGATCGGCCACTCGACGACGCGCCTTTCCGGAAATCACGACGAGCAGGGGTGGGTCCTGCTCGCAGGCGGCGCCGCAGGCATGAGCGGTTCGTCGACCATCACCGACCGCGTGATGCTGTTCGACCCAGAGACAGAGGACGTCGTGGTCCTGGAGGATCCAGGGAGGCTGCCCGATGGGGTCTACCACCACACCGCCGACGAATTCGGCTCGGGCTACGTCGCGATCATCGGCGGCAGTGTTGGCCGATCCGGAGCCGGTCCGGTCGACGACCGTGAATTCTCGATCGCACAGACCGCCGCGGTGTTCGAGCCGCGGTCGAGGGCCACCGAGCCGGTCATCACCGGCCCCGAGAACGGCCCCCTGTTCCTCCACGATGCCGCGACGGTCGACCGCTCGTTCGTCCTCAGCTGCGGCGGCCTCATGGTGTTCGACCGCGGCGCACGGTGGGAGGCATCCAACAAGTGCGACCGGCTCGATGACTCGATGGTACTTGAACGGATCGACGACCCGGCCCACCTCCTTCCGCGTCCGCTGATCCACCACGACATGACCGCGCTTCCGGACGGCCGGGTGTTGCTCACCGGGGGCTTCACGACCGAGGGAGAGGTTGGCGCTGGCGGCACGGTACAGGCCTCGAACGACATCTGGGTCTATGCCGCCGACAAGGGCTGGGAGTACGTCGGGGCCCTGAACGTGGCGCGTGGACAGCACGCCGTCAGTGTCCTTCCTGACGGCTCGGTTCTGGTCATCGGAGGGAGCGTGGAGATCGACGGCCCGCTCTGGGACGCCGAGGGTCCCACCGGCTGCATCGAGCACGTCACCCCGGATGCCATCGGCAACGCCACGATGGTGGGCCGCTGCGACGACGCCGGACTCGACGGCGACCTGTCGACCGCCGTGATCCTCCCATCGGTCGCGTCCGATCCCGACTACGGGACGCTCATTGTCGGTGGCGCCGACCGCCGCAACGACGCGGTCGGGCAGGTCGCATGGTTCGTGGGGGGAATCGTCGCGCCATGATGCAGGACCAGCGGACTACACCACCGCGAGCACCGCGTCGTGCCCCGCCTCGAGGTCGCTGACCAACAGGTCCGGGTTGCTCGCCTCCAGCTCCGCGCGGGACGGCTTGCCGGTGTCCACCGCGACGGTGACCAGTTCGACCGCGGGGCCCCGCCACCCGGCGATGCCCGCCCGGGCGCACCGGACGTCGGCAGGGGTGTCTCCGATGACGACGACCCGCCCGCCGGACCAACCATGTCTCCGGGCCCGACGGAGCGCCGCGGGCATCAGACCCGGCCGCTCGCTGGCGTCGCATCCGAACCCGCCCACGCCGTGCGAAAACGGTTCCCAGAGGTTGAAATGGGCCAGCTTCGTCTTGGCACCGACGCGCCAGTTTCCGGTCTGCAGGCCCACGACCGCCCGGTCCCTGCAGGCTGCGACCAGCCTGTAGACGCCCGGCATCGCCCGCCCCGGATGTTCATGGATATGACGCCGAAGGAGACGGTGGTACACCTGATTGAATCGCCCCAGCCTCCGCGGCGTGGCGGGGATCCCCGCCGCTTCCATCGCCCCGGCGACGATGCCATCGTCCACGACCCCGGCGAGGGAACGACCGGCGAACATGTCCGGCACGCCAAACAGTCGCGCCCCCGCCCGGCGCATGGCGGTGCTGCCGGCCCCGCCGGTCTGGAGGAGGGTTCCATCAATGTCGAACAGAACGAGCGTCAT
>JAYYRS010000236.1:0-2890 GCA_036126975.1 Myxococcota bacterium | reverse complement strand
AGCACGTCCCAGGCCTCGTCGATGAGTCCCGTCGCGTCGATGGCCTCTTCCTCGGGTCCCCGGCCGAGCGAGATGAGGATCTGCCGTCCTGTCAGCACCAGCGGGACGGCGACCACCGCCGCGCAACCCACTGCGGTCATCGCAGCGAAGAGCCCCGCAGTCGGCATCCCCTCGAGGCCTCGCAGGCTGTGGTGTCCGATATCCACCGTTCCCAGCCGACGGCTGATGACGACACAGAGGATGCCGAAGCCCGCGAGCCCCACGGCGCGGATGCGACGGGCACGGTCGATGTCGCGGGCGCTCTCGACCAGCGCGGGGTCTGCGCGGGCGGCCCGGCGCGCCGCCACACGGATGCGCCGGGCGTGGAGGGTCTGCGGCAAAACCCGCACCGCGTTCCGAGCCTGGGCACCGAGACCCAGTGCGAGCGCCAGGGCTGCGCAGGACATCATCACGATCCCCGGCCGGTGGAGGGACGCTGGGGCTGCCGCGCCGGGACCGATGGCCAACGTGAAGCAGGCCAGCAGCGCAGAAGCTCCTGCCCAACCCAGGATCGACCAGCGGCGCTGCTGGCCATCCCGGCGGACCTCGAGCACCGACATCGCATAGGCTGCGTCGTCGGGATGGGCCATGTCCAGCACGGCGGCACCGGGATGCCGGTCGCATCCGCTGCGGTCTGTCAGCGAGCGCAGACATCGCTCGCAGCACAGCGTGCGGGTCGTCCCGATGTGCCCCCCATCCGGACAGGTAGTGGGCTTGCGAGCCCTTGGCACGTGGTCCCGGACAAAAAAGGCCCGAGCCTGGGGGGCTCGGGCCAGCTTGCAGAAGTGGTCGGGGAGACAGGATTCGAACCTGCGACCCCTTGACCCCCAGTCAAGTGCGCTACCAGACTGCGCTACTCCCCGACACGCGGTACGCCGCTCGGCAAGCCCTCGGCGTGTATTGGGCCGCGGTCGAGCCTGCAAGGTCCAACCGACGCCGGCTTCAGATCTGTGCCTCGATGTCGTCCCGGAACTCCCGGATCCGGTCACGGAGTGCCTCAACCCGCTCCAGCGCGGCGCGAATCCGTCCGGAATCTGCGGCTGCGGGGGTGCCGTGCCCCGAGAGGACCTTGCGCGCGCCTGCGATGGTGTAGCCCTCGTCGTGGAGCAGGTGTTTTACGCGGAGGAAGCGGGAGAGGTCCTGCTTGCGGTACAGCCGCTGCCCGGAGGCCGAACGGTGCGGTTTCATGCGGAACTCGCTCTCCCAGTACCGCAGAACGTGCGCGTCGACGCCAACCAGCTGCGCGACTTCCCCGATGCGGAAGTAGAGCTTGTCCGGAATCGGCCCGGACGGCTCCGCGGCACCGGCAGCTTCGGCGGGGTCCGTTCCTGCGGGCTCGTCCGCAGCCGCAGCGGCGACGACGTCGCTGAGGCTGCCTCCTGGCCCCAGTCCGCCTTTCGGCAGTTTGCGGCCGCCTGTGGTTGCCTTGCTCACGTGGACTCCCCGGTGCGGAGCAGCTGGGCGGCGTCGCCGTTCCTGATCGACTCTCGGAGGACCTGGCTCGGCCGGAAGGTCACCACCCGGCGACGACTGATCGTCAGCTCCTCATTGGTTCGCGGGTTGCGGCCCGGGCGGGCGTGCTTGTCCCGGAGCTCGAAGGTCCCAAAGCCCGACAGCTTCACCTTCTCGCCTGCGACGAGGGCGTCCGACAGAAGCGCGAGCACATCCTCAACCAGGATGCCGGATTCCTTCTTGCTTACACCGACCCGGTCGTGGAGGGTCTCCGCAAGGCGTGCACGCGTGAGTGTCGAAGCGGACATGTCCGGGTCTCCCTCGTGGGTCAGTCGCCATCGTCCTCCGCCGAGGACGCCTCGTCCTCGGCGGCGATCACCTCATCCCACAGGCGGAACGTGAAGGTATCAGAGCGGACCTCGGGAGGGACGCCATCGCTCTCCACTGTCAGCTTGTAGACGCCCTCCTCGGCGCTGTCTCGCTCGAGATCGTATTCGTCCTCGCCACGGCTCCCGGAGTCCGTGCGGACCGATGCGCGGTCGACGACGTCGGCGTAGTCGTCGTACACGATCACCACCACTGCGTGGAGCGTACCGATCGGACCGCCGGCAGGGTCGACGCGGGCCACGCCCACCTCGACCTCGCCAGTGCTGCTCCGCAGCGGGACCTCGACCTCAGGCAGGACGTCGTCGATGCCCACTTCGATCTCGACGGAATCGTCCGTCGCGTTCCACTGCAGCCATTCGGACTCGGCGTCCCCGTTGCAGGCGGTGAGGCCCGCAAGTCCCAGGACGGCGAAGGACGCGCGACGCGCCGCGATGGCGGCGGTCCGAGTCAAGCCACCGCCGCCCGTGCCGACTCGACCAGCTTCCCAAACGCCGCAGCGTCGTGGATGGCGAGCTCAGAGAGCTGCTTCCGGTTGAGGTCGATGCCCGCGGTCTTCAGACCGTGGATGAAGCGGCTGTATGACAGACCATGAGGCATGAGCGCAGCGCTGATGCGCTGGATCCAGAGCGCGCGGTACTGGCGCTTCTTTTCCTTGCGGCCACGGAAGGCGTAGGCGCGTGCCTTGAGGACGGCCTCTGTGGCCTGCCTGCGCTGGTTGCCGCGGCCGAGGTGAAAGCCAGAGGCGCGCTTGAAGAGCTTGGTGGTGCGGGTACGGCGGTTCTGTGCACCCTTGACGCGGGCCATGGTGGACTCCTTTGGTGTTCCTGCCGGTTCCCAGCCGGCCTCCGAGGTGGAGGGGCGGTGGCGGCGAGTCGTTTGGATAAACCCTGGGCGGGTTTGCCAGATCCGAGGCGGGTCTGCGTCGAATCTGAAGCACGCCCGGAGGCGTGGGGCAGCGCCGCTGCCCAGGGGTCTCAGCCGTTCGGAATCAGCTTCGACACGAGGCGGGCAT
>JAYYRS010000235.1:0-9000 GCA_036126975.1 Myxococcota bacterium | reverse complement strand
ATCCCAGCCCAATGATCGCGACGGCATCGTCACGATGCCCATCGGCGGCCGTCGCGACGCGAGCCGGCGCTGGGGGCCGCGCCACACCTGCAGGGACCGGTGCCTCCTGGCGATAGGCCGCCAGGAGGCCTGGGATGTCTGCATGCGCAGCCGCAAGGGCACGCGCCCGGGTGAGTGCGGTACCCCCCGGCCAGACGCGACCCGCCGGATCGTCCGCCTCCAGCCAGCCCTGGGCGAGCTCCCAAAACGAGGCGCCACCGAGCAGGCGACGCAGCACGGGAGACAGCGGACTGGCAACGAGCCGGTATCCGTTGACCACATGAAGCGAGGCAGGCTCGAGGCTCTGCAGCCGGCTGGACAGCCGCGGCGGCAGCCCGAGCGCATCCAGTCCCAGGAGGACATCCGAGAGCACGACCCCTTCTGCGCCCAGTCCGGCTGCAGCAGCCGCCTCGGCGGGATCAACGCCGGAGTCGAGCATGACGCGGGTGCCCTGGGGCACCGAGGCCAGCAGTTCGAGTCCGGGTGCGGCTCCGCACGGGCCACCGGCCTCGACCCCGCGAAGGACGATGCCGGCGAAGCCCTCGGGGGCTGCCTGGGGCACCGTGACCTCAAGCCACGTCTCGCGATTCCGGACGGGGGACGACGCATCCGCCCCCGCGACAAGGACCACCGGACCCGTCCCCGGAACACTGCGACGACTGCGCACCCGCACCCAGGCATCGGCTGGCACGGCCACCCTGGCGGACGCTGTCAGATCGATGACGGGCGTGCCCCCCGCTGCCACCACCACGGCGGCCAGGGAGGCCCGCTCGGCGGGCAGAGTGCACAGCAGTACGAGGTCGGTCATGACACCCCTCCGGGTCGGCCAGGGAGCCTAACCGAGCATCTCGAAAACATCCATGCAGTCGACACTGTCGCCCATACGCATGTTCTCGAAAAGTGCGTACTGCGCTACGCACTCGGGCGCCCGCCACAGCGCTGGCATACGACCCTGCCATGCTGGTGTGGATGACACTCGGTGCGGCATTCGCCGCCGACGTCGCATGCGGTCCCGGGCCCGCCGAAGGCCCGCGGGTGCTGCGACTCCGTGGGCACCGGTACCGACGCATCGGCCAGTGCCGGGGCGTCCCGGTGTACCGCACGAGTTCGACGGACTCCACGTTCGCGGACCGGGCGGCAGCGCCTGGACCCGTCATTCTGGTGACCCGCGAGAGCGTATCGCCGGACTCCGATGGTGGAGACTGGCCCGCACCGCGTGGGAATCTGTATCTCTCCCTGGTGGTCGGTCTGGAACGCGACGATGCACAGGCCGCGCTCGCGCAGGCCGTACGGGCCGAGCTCCACCACCATGCCCCCGACCTCGCTACGCAATCCAGCTGGGATGGCCGCTACGGGGCCCACCGTGCTTCGGACGGCCGCTTCGTCGCCGGCCTCCTTTCCGAATCCCGGCCGGAAGGCACATCACTCGGGCTGGACCTCCATGTGCACGCACGCGCGTCTGCCTACGCCCGTTTCGGTGCAGAGGCCGACCATGTCAGCCTCGCCGCACTCGGCTACGCGCCTCCGTGCATCGACGCCGTGCTGTGGTCCCTCCTCCGGCGACTCCCTCCTCCGGTCCGTTGAGCCCGCTCATCGGATTCGCTGCAGCGTTGCCGTACCGATGGACCCCGGCACGCCCCCCATCCGTCCGACCACTCCTGCCATGCAGTCCACGACATCGGGCGCGACCTTGTCGGTCTCGACCTTGATCCGCCCTGGTCTGCCCTGGTCGTCGAACGCGAGCTGCAGGACGACATGGATGGGCTTGTCCGCCTGGTTGAGGCACCCTGACAGTGCGTCCGCGTGGGGCTTCAGCTGCGATTTCAGGTCCCCCTTCAGCTTGGCTGGAAGCGTCGGCGGTGGGGCCTGGTTCTCGACGACCCGGGCACGGACCGACTTGTTGGTCGTGCCCCCGGCCGCTCGGACCGCGAGGATCTCCCGGTCGCTCGTCCGGTCCCGCCAATGCATTGCCGTGCGCTGCCCGAGCCTCCAGCTGGTGGCGTCGCCAAATGCGCGCCATCCGTCCGATGCCGGGCCGAGCACAGGACCGCGCCATTCTTCACTCCCCCCCCGCCATGGGCTGGTGTCGACCTGCCCGTTCTTCACCACCCAGGCGTCCACGAGTGCGCCATGGACGTACCGGAGGTAGCGCCGCTCATCACCCGGGTGGGGACCGGGTAGCTCGATGTCGGTGGGCTTGTCGCCGGGCCGAGCCCCGATGAATCCGGCATCGGGCAGGAAGGACGACCGGTCGCGCGGCTGGCTCTCCAGGGGCAGCGCGCTTGTACCCCAGGCGAGGTCCCCTGCGCCTGCCGCATCCGGCCACGGCGGGTCGGCTGCGGCGGAGGATGCCGCCAGCAGGGCCAGGACGAACATCGATGGCATCGGCTCCTCCGAGCAGGACTCACAGCGCAGGGCCTCCACGCTGGCGTGGGCCTGCACCCTGCTATATTCCGACCGCCCCCCCGGGGACCCGATCCCTCGAATGCGAGCTGTCGACATGAAGCGAACCCTCCTCCCCGTCGCCGCGAGCCTCATCGCGCTCGGCGGCTGCGGGAAGACCGGCACCACCAGCGACTTCGGAGAGGTGGAATTCTCCGACTTCTCCACCTGGGGCCGCGGCCTCGAGGACCTGGGCAGCAACAGCGGTGGAGGCGGAGGCGGAGCGGCGGACTCCGGCTTCAGTGGTGGAGGCAGCGGCGGAGGGGGCGCCACCTTCGATGGCACTTGGCAGGGCAGCTACAGCTTCACCGCCGAGCTCATCGACTACGGCTACGTCTGCTCCTGCAGCTCTGACCTCACGCTCGGCATCGTCGAGGGAACACTCCAGGTCGGCCAGGGAGGCATCTGCAACATGGACTGCGGCATCAATACGCGGCTGGAGTTTGGCGGCAGCGTCGGCGAGACCGGATCCGGCGCCGGAAGCGTCGATGAGAACACCAGCTTCTATTTCTCCACGTCCTGGGTTGGAACCTTCACGGAAGGTTCAGCCAGTGGCAGCTTCGCAGACACCGTCTCCACCGACCAGGGCACGGCCAACGTCAGCGGTTCCTTCAGCGTGGCGCCACTGTGATGCACATTCCTACCCGAGCCACCATGTCCACCCGGCGTTTCCTGCTGGTCCTCCTCCCCTCTGCGGCTGCCTGCGGCGGCGGTGGGCCCTACTCCCTCGACCTCGCAGTGGAACGCACGACCGAGGGCGAATCGACGACGACGTCGTACCAGCTGGCCGACGGTTTTGATGAGCCGGACGAGCGCGCTGGCACGATCGGCCAGGGCGACAACTGCGTCGTCGCCGGACAGTCGAGCGGAACCCGGACCGCAACCCGTACCTTCGAGGTCCAGGAGCGGTTCAATGTCGTCGGTGAGACCGAAGCCGCTCTTCCCATGGTGCCCGGGGACGACGAGCCCAGCCGGGTCTGGGCATCCATCCTCCGGGAGCGGGTGCGCGCGGCCGCAAGCGTCGAGACCACCGAGCTTACGGTGGATGTCAACGCCGACCCCACCCAGTGGCAGACGCGGACCTACACGGACGAGGCCCAGTCCACCACCGCCGGCTACCATGCCGTCGCAGCGGACGAGTTCGTGGTCCGGCTCGACATGGTCGAACTGTGGGACGACCTCGATGAGATGGACCATTCGGATGTCGAGCTGATGACCATGCATGCGCCCGGCAAGGGCGACGTATGGCCGAGCCAGAATGGCAACTCGCTGTTCGTGTGGGAAGGAAAGGAGCCGCTCGAGATCGGCGATCGGAGGCTCAAGACCGACCGGATCGCGGTCTACACGACCGGCACCGTGTCGCCAGAAGGAGACGACACCTCGGTCTACGACCAGTGCTTCAACTTCGGGCTGGCGCAGGCCGAAGATACCCGGCCCGACATCGACATCATCGACACCTCCACGATGCTGCTGGATCCCGGTTGTGTCGGTGTCTTCGAGCACGTGCGAGAAGGCACGCAGTGGTGGTACGACGGAATCCTCATCAAGGAGACCTCCACGGTCACGACCGTCGCGATCAACGAGTACGGCTACGGCTGGGGAGAGACCGACGAGAGCACCGGCGTCTGCACCTGGCGGGTCTCGGCCTCCCAGGATGACCCGACCGGCGTCCCCTTCGTGCAGTACGACGTCACCGTCTCGACGGTGAGCTCGATCGTGAAGTCCTTCACGGACTGAGCGACCGCGGAAGCCGCCGCGCTTCGCGCCTACTCCTCGCCCTGTCGGAGGCGGTTGCCGCGGCGGCGGCGGGCCCACCCGTAGTGGACATCCTCGGCGGGTGGCACGGGGTAGTCTCCAAGCGTCTCTGGATCCCAGTGCTGCCGCAGCTCCCACAGGGCGCGATCCCAGCGGGCGAGCATCGGCGGGATGGCGAACGGAACGGCGAGTGCACCGACGGCTGCACATGATGCCGACAGCACGTCCGAGGCGGACTGCGGAAGTTCCCGGGCGTAGACTCCCGCGCATCGGGCGTGCTTGTCTTGATGGACGAGGACGACCGCCCTGGAGTGGTCGAGGAGGTCTGGGAGCGACGTGGCCTGGAACAGCCGGGCAGGAGGCCCGTCCGTCCGGTGGCCCATCAACAGGTAGACCCGCTCTCGCCACGCCTTCGGCAGGCCTCCCCCGTGGTCCGGATCGACGTGACCGTCTGCGACGGGCGCGATTTCGGTCGGCTGCGGGTCTTCCATGTCATCGAGCGGGGCATCGAGAACGAGCAGACACTCCGCACCAGCCTCGAGTGCATCATCGATGTCGCCAGCAGTCTCGCAGACGAGCGACCATCGGACCGCCCACTGGTGCAGCGGCCCCCCCGGGACGCGGAGGTCGTAGGTCTCGAGCCCCCGAGCGCCCGCCGGCACCTCTCGGGGGTGGGCATCCTCCGCGCAGGCAACGAGCACCGCGTCCGGGTACAGCGCCCGGATGACGCCCCCGATCGTGAGGCCGCTGAAACTGAGTCCACGCTGGGCGTCCCGGGCGCTGTCGTCGCTGAACAGCGCACCACTGATCACCAGCCTCGAGAGTCCGGGATCCTCGTCGAGAGGGTACGCGTCGATCCACCGCTCCCGCCCACGGCAGAGCCGTCCCGGGTCAGAGGGGTCGAAGACAGACAGGGAGTAGCCAAGCGCGCGGATCATGGCCGCGGGCCTATCGCGGTGCGGCGGCCAACGACAACCACCGCTTGTCGCAGACGCATTCCTGCACTACGCCGCCCCCCCCCTCAAGGAGCCGCCATGAGCACGGACGAACCCACGCAGGCCGACGACGAGCTGATCCAGTTTGAAGACTTCGCGAAGCTGAAGCTCCGGTCGGGCTTCGTGCAGTCCGCCGAGAAGCATCCAAATGCTGATCGCCTCCTGGTGCTGCAGATCGACGTCGGAGAATCAGCCCCGCGCACCATCGTCGCGGGCCTCGCGACCAAGTACGCGCCCGAGGACCTCGTCGGCCGGACGGTCATCGTGGTCGTCAATCTCAAGCCGGCGACACTGCGCGGCATCAAGAGCGAAGGCATGCTCCTGGCCGCAGGAGAGAAGGCGGTCGAGGGGCTCGCGACCCTGACCGCAGCCGTTCCCCCTGGAACCGTCGTCCGCTGACCGGGGTGACGGCTTGTGACATCCGCTCCCACGGGTCGCGCCCCAACCACGGGTCATGTAGACTCCGTCCGACCCGCATCAGCATCGGTCGTCCCGACCCGGCGCAGCGGCTCCCGGAAAAACGGAACCCATGCGTCACACCCGAGCGGGAAGCGACGTATCCGACATCGAGAAGCCGAAGACCCCCCCGGAGTGAGAACCCCATGAACCGCCACACCCTGCTCCTGGCCACTTCCTGTGTCCTCGCGATGGCCTGCAACGAGTACGAGCTGGTCGAGGGCAAGGACGCCCAGGACTCCATCGTCGACGATTCCCAGCCTGACATCGCGGTCGACCCGGCCTCCCTGGATTTCGGAGACGTCTTCGCCTACGACACCTCGGCCGGCGCACCCCCGCCGGACGAGTCCTCCGCCGTCGTGACGATCTCCAACGAGGGAGAGGGCGACCTGCTCATCCAGGACATCGAGCTTCAGGACGGAAACGCAGCCTACACGCTGGGCAGCATCTCCTCGGTGGCCATCGCGAGCGGCGGTACGGCGACCTTTACGGTCACGTTCGCTCCAGAGACGTCCGCCACGGTGGGCGACACCATCCTCATCTCCAGCAACGACCCGGATGAAGGGGTCGTCGAGATTCCGATCACGGGCAACGGCATCGCACCCTCCATCCAGCTGACACCGAGCGAGTACGACTTCGGCACGCTCTACATCGGCTGCGACGGGGAACAGGCGATCGAGATCGCGAACGTCGGGAACGCCGATCTCGTGGTCGACGCCTTCGAGTTCAACACGGGCTCCTCCGATCTGGTGTTCGACCCCGCCTTCGGCAGCAACGACGAGCTCCCCTGGACCATCTCTCCCGGAGACGCGAAGGAGGTCTACGTCAACTTCACCCCCTTCGACGAGTACGACGACGTGTCCTACTTGTTCGTGAGCTCGAACGACCCCTACACCCCCGAGGCCATGGCCCTCCAGGAGGCCGCCGGGGCGCTCTATGGGACCAACGTGGACCTCTACGAGCAGCCCATCAAGGGGGAGACCGACATCATCTTCGCCGTCGACCGCTCCTGCTCCATGAATGACGACATCGAGAACGTGCAGAACAACTTCGGTGTGTTCATGACGACGATGGCCAGTCTCGACGCGGACTTCCACGTGGCGGCCACCGTGGAGGACAACGGCTGCATCAACGGCTCCGACCTGTACATCGACAACACCTTCTCGGCATCGGACGCCCAGTCGACCATCACCACGATGATCAACCTCGGCGGTTCCTACGGCTCCAACACGGAGCGGGCATTTACCCTGCTGGAGGCCTGCCTCGCCGAGGCGGTGTCGTCGAGCGGATGCAACTACGGTCTCATCCGCGACAACGCGAGCCTCAACCTCATCGGCGTGTCCGACGAGCCTGAGCAGAGCATCAACAACTACAGCTACTACGTGTCCTTGTTCCAGAGCCTCAAGGCGAATCCGGATGACGTCGTCATGCACGCCATCGGCGGCGACTACCCGTCCGGCTGCGGCTCCGCGTCGGCCTACACCGGGTTCTACGAAGCCACCGTGGCGACCGGCGGGCTGTTCCTCAGCATCTGCGCGAGTGACTGGGGCGCCTACCTCGAAGCCCTCGCCGAGGGTTCCGCGGCAGACCTGAGCACCTTCGAGCTGACCGACTGGCCGGTGCCCGAGACCATCGAGGTCCGGGTCGACGGAGTCACGACCACCGTGGGCTGGGAATACAACCCGACCGACAACGCGATCGATTTTGAATCCGACTACGTACCCGAAGGCGGCTCCACCATCGAGATCAGCTACGCCCTCTACGGCGACTGCGACCAGTAGGACGCCCGTGAGGCGGCGGGACGGCCACGCGGTCCACGCCGTCCCACATCAGGCAGGGCCGACCGGCCCTGCCTGCCCATCCCTCCGACCCATGCGTTCCCTGGCGGCAGCAGGACACCCAGCGCCTGCTGACCGGTTCCCTGGTCTGCCTCTCCCGCAAGGGTCGATGACCGGTCAACGCTGCGCGGACGGGACGCCGATGGAGCGAGAACACGCCGACCCGGCCCCGCGGACACGACCTCAGCGCACCCTGTCTGGATCCCGCGCGCCATGAGTCGAGGCGCCCCGGTCCTCTGGTGCCTCCTGGCTGCGGCGCTGTTCGGCGCGTCGACGCCCACCAGCAAGGTTTTGCTGCAGGGTGCAGGACCCCTGACTCTCGCTGGCCTCCTCTACCTGGGGGCGGCAATCGCGACGGCTCCCTCCAGCCTCCGTGGCGGATCGCGGATCCGAAGACGGGAGCATGGAAACCTACGATGCCTCGCGGGGGCCATCCTGTTCGGCGGCATCCTCGGTCCCATTGCCCTCCTGCTGGGACTCCAGCTGGCGCCCGCCGCGTCTGTGTCGCTGTGGCTCAATCTGGAGAGCGTTGCCACCGCAGCATTGGCCTGGCTCTTCTTCCAGGAGCATATGAACGGTCGGACAGCGGTGGCGAATCTCGCGGTCGTGGCCGCAGGCATATGGCTCAGCGCGCCGGACGGGTTCCGCTTCGCGCCAGCGGCGCTCCTCGTCCTCGGCGCCGCCATCTGCTGGGGCATCGACAACAACCTCACGGCGATGATCGATGGGTACACGCCAGCCCAGTCGACTTTCGCGAAGGGTCTGGTCGCCGGCTGCGTGAACCTCCTCCTCGGCTTCGCAGTCGAGGGGAACGTCCCGTCCGCTGGTGTAGTGCTCGGGGCACTGGCCCTGGGCGGCCTCGCGTACGGCGCCAGCATCGTCCTGTACATTGCAGGTGCGCAGCAGCTCGGCGCCACACGCTCCCAGATGCTCTTCGCGAGTGCACCGTTTCTCGGGGTCGCGATTTCCTGGCTGGTGGTGGGCGAACCCGTGCTGCCGGCCCAGCTGGGCGCAGGCGTGCTGATGATCGGAGCGCTGCTCCTGATGCTCACCGCCCGCCATGGCCACGCCCACACCCATCACGCGCTGACCCACACCCACCCGCACCGCCACGACGATGGGCATCACGACCACAGCCATTCCGATCTCCCCCCTACCGCCTGGCACACGCATGAACATGGCCATGAGGCGATCGCGCACACCCATCCACACCAGCCCGATCTGCACCATCGACACCCACACTGAGGGGGAGAAGACGGAGGACTCAGCCGAAGAGGTCTGCCGGGGTGCCTTCATCGAGGCTCGTCCGCATCAGCAGATTGGCGAACACGAGATGCGCCGCCCGGCAGTCGGCGGCCTCCACCCACCGAGGCACGACACATGAAGGGTGGCTGATACCGTACTCGGACAGCGGCCCGAGAGGGATCAGGTCCCCGAGGGTCAGGCGACCACCTTGCGACCCAGCTGCCGCGGTC
>JAYYRS010000234.1:0-7253 GCA_036126975.1 Myxococcota bacterium | reverse complement strand
AGGGGTTTTGACTGGTGGCGGTCTGCGCGGAACTTCGGGAAGCTCTACGGCGCGGACTACGTGGACGCGCTCGGTGCGGCGCTCGACGCCCAGGCGCCCATCGACCAGCCGCTGTTTCTCTTCCTCAACATCGCGGACGCGCACCAGCCATGGTCAGCGGTGCCGAGCAGTGCATCGGGGCTCACGCCCCAGCCGGCCATGCATCCGCGGATGGAGGATGTCTTCCGAGGTCACCTGACAGGGGCCGACCTCGAAGCGCATTTCGAGAAGACGAGGCAGGCCTATGCATGGGGCGTGCGTCGGGCGGATGACACCCTTGGCCTGGCCCTCGAGGCGCTCGAGGAACGGGGCTGGTCGGAGACCGGAATGCGTCTTGTCGTCGTGTCCGACCATGGAGAGTTCCTCGGTGAGCATGGACTCGTCGACCATGGGCGATACCTGTGGGAAGAGAATCAGCGGGTGTTCATGGTCCACGCCTGGCGGGGTCCGGGAGCGCCGGACCTTGGGTCGTTGCCGCGCAGATTGGCAGGGCGCCACGCCTACGACCTCGCTCTGGAGGGACGGCTTCCCGGGGCGATGGGGACGACCACGGCGGTCGCGTTCCCCGATGTCTACTGGCAGGAACTCTCTGATGGTCGTCTTGGCGGGTCTCTCTCCGCGGCCGTCTGGGCAGGGGATGAGAAGCTCCTCTGGCAGGACGGGCAGGTCACGCGGTTCGACCTTTCGACGGGCGAGCGCACGACGGGGGCGACCGTTGAGAGGCACCCTCTGCGGTCTGCACTGGGAGGCCTGGTAGAGCGCGCGCGAAGCAGTGCGGGTGCACCCACGGCGTACGACCCCGAGCTGCTCGAGCAGCTGCAGGCAGCCGGCTACATGGAAGCGGAACTGGGAGACGAGCAGCCGTGAAGCGCGTCTCCCGGGGCGCTGGGTGCCACGGGATGCCGGGTCACGCGTCTGGGGTCAGGCGCGTGCGCGGGTTCGTCCGGCCGCCGCGGCCGCAAGCGGGTTGCGGATCCCCGACTGGTCGCGGAGGCGGGTGAGCGCCTCCCGCTCAATCTGTCGGACCCGTTCTCGGGACAGACCCATCTCCTTCCCGACCTCCGAGAGTGTCCTGAACTCTCCGTCATCAAGGCCGTAGCGCCGGGTGAGCACGAAACGCTGCCGCTCGGTCAGGAGCGCATGGAAGGCGTTGTCCATCCGTGACAGCTCCTGGGTCTGGATGGCTTCGAGGTCGGGCTGGGGCGCCTCGTCGTCGGACAGGAACCGGTCGAGGGGTCGGGGTCGCGGTCCATCGTCGACGGGCTGCTCGAGGGAGATGGTGTTGCCCTGGGACAGGAGGAGCTCGGCCCGGTCCTTGTCGATCCCGACCTCGCTCGCGAGGTCGGCCGTGGTGTATTCGACGCCAACGGACTCGAAGCGCTTCATCGCCTTGCGCAGATTGCGGGTCTGTTCGACAGCACAGCCTGGCAGTCGGACGGGCCGACCGGTGTGGTCGATCGCACGGGTCATCTGCGCGCGCACCCACCATCGGGCGTAGGTGCTGAACCGGATGCCGCGGTCCGGGTCGAATCGCTTGGCGGCCCGCAGCAGTCCGATGTAGCCCTCCTGGACGAGGTCCTCCTCGTCCATGAACGGGCCGGCGAGCTTCCGTGCCTCGCCGTGGGCGATGCGCCGACCGGACATGGCCAGGCGCCAGCGGAGGTTCTCGGCCTCGGCCCACGCGCCCGCAGCCTGCCGCGCGTAGCCCTTGAGCTCCGCATCGTCTTCCTTCCGCGCCCACTTGCTGACCGCCTTCACGGCCTCCTCAAGCCGGTCCACGGCGCCGGCACGGGTCCGCTCGGCGCGGTCAGGCCTGCGCATGAGGATGCTGTCGGCAACGTCGATGCCCGCCACGGCCTCGCGGGCCACCTGTTCGGCAGAGCGGATCTGGCGGGCCATGAGCTTCTCGTCCTCGGCCGTGAGGCGCTCGGACGGACCGGTCTCGGAAGAGGTCAAGCTGCGGAGCTGCGAGAGGGACATCGGATGAGGCTCCTTGCGTTCGTCTGCGTCTGTTCCCGGTGATTTCTGGCCACCCGGTGGGTGGTTGGTTACCGAGCTGTCACGAACGTGTTCGTTCCGGACCGGGAGTTGATCGCCTGCCGAACCTCGTCGCTCTGCCAGTGGATGTCGTCCGGACGGGTCTTTCCCGAGGAGCGAGCTCTGTGGCACAGGCGGGCGGGTCCGGCTCAGGACTGGCCGGGTAGGAACTGGTGGAACCCGCCCCCCGGAGGGGCGACGGGCCGGAAGTCTGGCCGGGGTTCCGACCAGTGCGGGTGATAATACAGCAGAAAGGTGGCAGTGGCGTCACCATCGGGTCGGAAGCCCGCGCCGGGCGGTGCGTGGCGGGACGACGGCGATGGTGTGAGGCGTCCGGGACACGGGTCCGGCGACCGGGATTGGCCATCCGAGAGGGGCGCGGAGCTGGTCCATGAAAGGACGATTCTCTCCGAAGCAATGGCCAGCACGATGGAATCGTGGCGATGAGCGCGGAGGTGCGCCGTGACCAGGGATGCCGTTGTCGCCGCCAGGGAAATGAGTGTCAATCCGGCGTGGTGACGGCTGCGTGACAAGGGTCCGGAGGGCGATCGTCCGGGCGGAGGCTGTCGTGCGCGACGCAGAACCGCGGGCCTCCCGTAGGCCGCACCGTCGCGAGATGCACGCGTCGGTGGTAGCCTAGGGGCCTGACTCGACAGGGGTTCTGCATGCGTCTCTCCCTCGTACATCTCGGTATCCGCACCGTTCTCCTTCTTGGTGCAGGCTGCACCGGCGACGTCCCGCCCGAGCCATCGGACGAGGGATCGGGGGACACCGATGGGGATGGCGGCGGCAGCGGCGACGATGGGGGAGATGGCTCGTGCGTCGAAGACACACAGTGCGCTGGCTACGAGATCTGTGAAGGCGGTGAATGTGTCGACGGCGACCGAAACAACGCCGTTGAAGAGGCCGAGAGCATTCTCTGGGAGGACACCCGGACGGGGTACGTGAATCCCGAAAGCGACGTCGACTACTTCACCTTTGACGCAGATGGCGGCGAGTATGTCCGCATCTCGGTAACGCTGCCCGAGGCCTTCGATGAGTCCGATGCGGTCGTGGAGCTGCGCAAGGCCAACGGCAAGGTGGTAACGACGGCGGATGCATTTGCGACCGAGACCGGGGTGACCGGCGTAGACGCTGTCCTGTTCGCGTATCTCGACGAGGCGGGGGTGTATACGATCTCCGTGGAGGACGACGGCTCGGCGGGACGAGACGTCGACGGCGTGATCGTGGGAAACCGCTCCTACAGCTACACGCTTGCGCTGGAGGAGTGGAACGGGCACACCGACGAAGAGGATGGGCCCGATGCCCCGAGCGCGCTCGTCGTGCTTGAGAGCGAGCGGATGTGGTCCTCGGTGGGCGTGGTGCTCGAAGCCGAGGGCGATGTCGACTACATCCAGCTTGAGCACGCGGTCGATGGAGCGTCGGTCTACCTTGATGGAAACCAGGACCTCACGGGGTCCGACGCCTCGCCGCGGGTGCGGCTCCTGACCGAGTCGGGAACACCGCTCACCGACAAGGTCGGTGTCGGGCCGGAGGAGTACGCATTGGCGCCGGCATTGGCGGCGGGGACCTACCTCGTGGAGGTCAGCGATGCCGCCGGTGGGGGATCTGCAAACCACTGGACGTGGCTGCACGTCATCTCGCGGATCGATACCTACGAACACACCTTCGACAGTGAGCCCAATGACGGGCTGGTGTCCGCGAATGCAATGGCCCAGGAGGAGTTCGAGAACAGCGGGGGCAACCTGTTCACCCGGGGCCAGCTGCAGGGCAACGCTGACGACGCAGAGGACGAGGACTGGTTCCGTTTTTCGGTGGACTACGGAGAGGCGTGGATCGTCGCCTGCCTCAACTCGTCGGTCTACGGGTCGACCATGGCGCCCGACATCGAGATCTATGGAGGCGGGGGGGAGCTGCTGGGCTCGGCAACGGGGTCAGAGAACACGGACCCCACGACCCTCATCGAGAACCTCGTGGCGACTCCTGGCGACTACTACCTCCGGATCATTCCCGCGGTCGACGTGACGGGGGGCGCGGCAGACTGGTACCGGCTGAACCTCTTCGTCGCGTCATTCGAAGTTGGCGGCTACGCCTGCCCGGACGGCGCGTAGGCCGCGCGGACAGACCCTCCGTCGGGGTTCGAGGGCCTTGGGGCTACGTGGCGAGCCGCATCACGAGGCGGTCCAGTGCGTCTCGATGGAGACTGGGCCGGATGGTCATCAAGCTCCGGCGGGCCGCCCATGCCTCCTGGGCGAGGGCCTCCCGGCCGGCCGTCGGTGCCCCGGACGCCTCGATGCGCGCGACGATCTCCGTCGCAAGCCCTGCATCGGGGTGATGGCCGAGACGACGCCATGCTTCGTCGAGACCCGGATCCCGGGTGCACGCGACGCTGACGGTGAAGCTGGGCCTTCGGTCAGCGGCCCGGTCCTCCACGCTGCTGGCCGGATTCTCCCCGTCGAGGTCGAGTGCGGCGAGGTCTTCGGCGATGTGCCATGCAATGCCAGCGTGCCGTCCGTAGCGACCGAGCGCCGTCACGACGGGTCGGTCGGCGCCAGCGAGGCGTGCTCCGGCCCGGCAGGCGAAGCTGAAGACCGCACCGCTGTGCCCGTCAGCGACACCAAGGACGTCCTCGGGCGCAGGGACATTGCCGTCGAGGCGTTGGGCCAGCGCATGCCCTTCGCTGATCTCACGCATGGCATCCAGCAGTTCACCGACGAGTTCAGGCGCTTCGGACGTGCGGGCGAGCTCGAGCGCCCGAAGCGTCAGGTGGTTCCCGCCGAGCACACCCACAGCTCCGCTGATCAGCCGACGCGCAGCTCTTCGGCGTCGACCGCCCTGTCGGCCCAGGGCGGCGTCATGACAGACGATGGCGACATGAAGCAGCTCGGCCGCCACGGCCAGCTGTTCGGTCGAGGCATCGGGGAAACGTCCGAGGCCGGAGTCATCGTCGGGACGCGCAGCCCGTGCGCTGAGCAGTACGAGGACCGGGCGGACCCGCGGCACGCCGGGGGCGAGGAAGCGGCGGGGATCGAAACCGGGGGGCGCGCCGGAGCCGCCGGCGAGGTCCGACATTGCAATGTCGAGCTGCCGAGCTGCGTCGAGCAGGTCGACCCCCAGGACGTCGGGGTCGAGCAGGGAGCGAAGGCGGCGGCGGCGCTGGCCCACATCGAACCCAGGGTAGGAGAGCCCTTTCGTAGGGCAGGATTCAGGGTCGGGCAAGTAGGGCGCGCAGGGCAGGCCGGCTCAGTAGCCGCCCGTCTCCTTCCAGGCTCCGGCGTTGGCGCCGATCATCATGCACGCGCCGGTCACGCAGAGCGCCAGGGCGATCATGCCGTTGCTCGTGAGGCCGATGTTGTCGACGCCGTCGTAGCCGAGCTGGCTGTAGACCTGTGCGACCTCGCCGCCCGGTACACCGAAACCGCCCATGGCGAGCGTGAGGATGCCGGACGCCATGCAGGCGCCACCGATGAGGAGCAGCAGTCCAGTCTTCATAGGGACCTCCGGGCGGGCGCCCGCATTTCGGGCGAGCGCTTTCGTAAATCGTCAGGCTGGTACGGGCAAGTGGTGTGCAGACGGCATGTCGCGCGGGGTCGCGATACGCTCGGCGGGCAACCGGAGGAGGGTCCATGGTTCCCGGGTACGCAGCTGCGCTTGCAGGCTTTGCAGGTCTATCGGGATGCACGGGAGAAGCGCCGTCCGCGCGGCCTGCGGTTCCGGTCGTGTCCGGTCCGATCGTCGAGCATCAGGATGCGTCTGCGGGCGCGGCCTTTCCGGATGCGTCGTTTCCCTGCTGCGCCACGTCGGAGGCAACCGCAGCGGTCGGCGCCTATGTGGGCCTCGGTGAGGCCCTTGCGTCCGATGACGCGACCGCAGCAACCGAACGGGCAGCCGCATTGATGGGCGTGCTCCGCTCGCTTCCGCCCGACACGGCCGGTGCCACGCAGATGGTTGCGCTCGCGACCCGCATGGCAGGTCAGGACATCGGAGGCGTGAGAGAGGAGTTCCTTGACCTGACCACTCCGATGCTGGAGCTCGCCCGGACCAGTCGGGCCGAAGCCGGCGCGCTCCGGGTTGCCGTCGCGTTCTGCCCGATGAAGCCGGGACGCTGGCTTCAGGTGACGGATGGAATTCGCAACCCCTACTATGGGGCGGAGATGCTCGCGTGCGGGGTCTTCGAGGGGCCATGAGGAGAGACGCACGACTCGAAGCGTGGGCAGTGCGCCCCGGCGAGGCGGCCGTGGAGGCGCTGATCGCGGCGCTGTCGGAGCTGGACCGGGAGGGTGTTGACGGTGTCTTCCTGGGCGTCGGTGTGGGAATCGACCCGGGGGTCGCGCGGCTTGCTGTTCTCGCTGCCGGCATCCCGCCAGAGGTCGCGGTGCACCTGTGCTCGGGAGCCGATGCGGGGCACGCCGCACTGCATGCGGCGGCCCACGCCATGTTCAGCGGGTACCACCAGACGGTGCTTGCGGGGGCGGTCGCCGGTACTTCTCGGGAGTGCTGGCCACCGGAGGGTCGGACCGAGGATCTGGACTGGCGAATGAGTTTTCCGAGCGAGGCCGAGCAGGGAACGCACCGGATCGCACAGCACGCCCTGACCGCAGCGGAGTGGTTCGGGCGTCATGGCGGCGAGACCGAGGGAGATCTCCTCGCGGCCCATTCCGTCAGGCCGGGTGCTGCAGCCATCCGCCTGTCGGGAGCAGGCAACGGTCCGCGGATCGCGAGTCTGGCTGCAGGGGGCGCGGATCCTGCTGGAGCCGGCCATGCGGTGGCGCTGGCCGGTTCGCGTGCGCTGCATCACGTCCAGCTCGGTGTGGACGTGGTGGATGCCGCGGTCATCTCGCAGGTCCTCCCTGCAGAGCAGGCAGCGACGGCTGCAGCGCTGGGGCTGTCGCCCGCGTGCATCCGGGATGCGCCGGTTGCGAGCCCGGCCGTCGGGTCTCTTCTGTCGCTGCCGTGCCTCCTCGAAGCCATCGCGGCCTCGGATGGCCGCCACGGACTCCTGCTTTCGGGGGGAGTCGACGGTCTCGGCAGGGCGACGCTGCTCGATACAATGCCGTTTGCCTGAGGAGTTCGCGTGTCCAAGGTGCGTTCGCTGGTTCTGGGAGGCGCCGGTCCCCTGCCGTTCTGTGGACACTTCCGCACGGAAGTCGTGGGCGGCCGGGCGAGGCTCTCTGCTG
>JAYYRS010000233.1:0-3703 GCA_036126975.1 Myxococcota bacterium | reverse complement strand
GACCGTGCCGAAAACCGGCTCCGGGTAGTAGCCGTAGCCGTAGTCGGTGTAGTCGCGGGATACGCCAATCCGGAGCAGATTCGCGAATTCGACGACGTAGGAGTCTGCGTCCTCTTCGGATTTCGTGGACCAGAACATCATCAGCGGGTTCTTGTAGATCGCGGTTTCGGTCCAGGTGTGGAGGGTCGGCAGCGTGCAATCCGTGATCCCGCCATCATCCGACTCGGAGGCGTCGACCTCGAACGCGAAGTCGCAGTCCTCGCAGTCGCCGGAGTAGGCGGTGCCGGCCAGGTCCACGGTGCTGTCGCACAGCGTCGTGGCGGTGCCGTCTGCGTCGGTCTGCACCTGCTCCCAGGTCACCACGCCGGTCATCGTGGAGCCGTCGATCGTGGCGGTGCCCTCCGCTGTGTTCACCGTGGTGGACAGCACGTCGAACGCATCGGCGTCGTCTGCCACGAGGGTGGCCTCGAGGGCCTCACCGACCTCCCAGCTGATCTCGTCGTCTTCGTCCGTGTCGTCGTCGGTGTCGTCGTCCGTGCCGTCATCGGTATCGGTATCGGACCCGACGTCGCCCCCGTCCTCGTCCTCGTCCTTTTCGGAACAGGCGGTGACGGCGAAGGCAAGGCCGAGTCCCAGGAGGAAGCGGGTCGGAAGTCGCATGGCGGGTCTCCTCGTGCGTGGGCGGCACGGTAGCATGCCGCGACCGGGACCGACAGGCCGCGCCCGCCCTCGTCGGTCCGTCAGGGGCGCAGGGCCTCGACGAGGGCCCGTGCATCGGGGTCGGCGGGGTGTCGTATCTGCACGAATCCGGCCAGGTCGCGCGCGCGCACCATCTGTCCGAGGGCCGCGAGGGCGCGCGCCTCGGCGATGAGCAGTGGGGGGTCGCCGCGTCGGCGGGCCTCGACGCCTTGAAGTACCCGGAGGGCGTCGTCGGCCATGCCCCTGTCGATGAGACTGTGGGCCTGGGCCGCGATGGCGATGGCATCCCCTGGCTGGATCCGGATGAGGGCGGCGGCGATCTCGTCCACCAGTTCGTGCCGGCCCTCCATCAATGCAATCCGCAGATTGACGTGCCGGGTCCTGCGAACCGGCCCGGCATAGTGGTGGATGAGCGCCAGCCAGGCTTCTGCCTCTGCGATGTCTCCCCGGTCGAGCGCGAGGTCTGCCCCAACGGACAGCAGTGCAGACGAGCGCGGGCGGTGGCTGAGCCCCTCCGCGAGCGCAGCCTCGGCTTCAAGCGGGTCACCGGCAAACCGAAGATCATCGACCATGGCGACGTAGGTGCGAATCCGCACTCCGTCGAGTTCGATGCGGACGTCGTCTCGGCGAAGCGCGACCGCCTCAGCGCCGCGGCCGACGGCCCGCAGGGCGTTGGCGTGCAGCGTGTGACCGACGCTCCCGTACCACCGAGCACCGACGCCCGCGTCGAAGACCTCAAGCGCTTCAGGCGCCCAGCCCATGCGGCTCTCCACGCCGCCGAGGACGGCATGGCCGGCCCGTCCACGGGGCTGTCGCTGGAGGTGGTTGTTCGCGAAGCGCCACGCCCGGGCGAGCTCTCCCTGCTGCATGGCCTGCATGGCGGAGATCGGAATGGACGGGTCCTTGACGCCCGGAGCGGGTCGGTTTGGCTTGACCCGACCCTGGATGGCGCGGACGGGGCCGTTGTCGCTCCCTCCCGCACCGAGCAGACCGGCGACGAGGGCGACGAGCAGCAGGCGCTGCGAGCGGCGGGAACGGAATCCGGGGCGATGCACGGGGTCCTCGGGGAGGTCGGCCGGGTATCGGGAGTGGACGTCGGAGACCAGTCCATCGAGGGCAGCGGCGCCGCTCGGCGGCTTCCCGGGGTGGCTCAGGGTCCCACGACCGCCGTGCCGGTCGCGACACCGGCGGCGTCAACATCGAGCATCACCACGTCCTGAAACGGGAGAGCCCCCGGAGCGGGGGAGGTATCGGTGGGCCAGGCCGGCAGCGCCTGGTTCGATGCCCAGGCGCCTGCCGCGTCGCTCACGGTGACGGCCACGGCGATGGTGGTGCCGGTGGATGGCAGCCCATCGGGGGCCACCGACTCCCACGGGATACGGGCTTCGAGGCCGACGCCTGCAGCCGTACCGGTGGTCACGCCTGCCACGGGCCCCAGGCGCGCGACGCGCGCGAAGTCGGCGTTGACCACGCCGGGCATCCACCACAGGTCGTCCACCGCGCCGTGTGGGGGGTGGAACAGACGGACACCGCCCTGGTCGTAGAGGCGGCCGAGCCGGACGTCCGCCAGGCCGAGCGTCCCGGCGACGGCGTCGAAGCCGAGGCCTCCGGGAAGGGTCTGCGGCACCATCGATGCGATGGCGTGGTCCATCGCGCCCGCGTGATCTTCGATGATCAGGTCCCCGCCGACGCCGGTTCCCGCGCCAGCGTCCAGATCGATCCAGACGAGCACTGCGTGTGCATTGTCGTTGAACACGCCATCCACACCGACCCAAAGCCCGCTCTCGTCGGCAGCGACCCGGAGCGCGTCGAGTTGCGACCAGCCTGCGAGGTCGGACTCCCAGGTCTGTACGGCGATGGGCGGGCCGATGTCGTCGAGGTCCCCATCGGCGATGCGGTCGGGCACGGGCGTGACAGGCGGCAGACCAGTGATCGCGGCGACGATTGCGGCGTGGATGTCGCGGTGGTCACCTTCCGTGCCGGCGAGCGCCTCGGTGCCCGGCCCCCACGCGTAGGCGCCGACCCGGGTGTTCGTGTGATCACCCCAGCGCCAAGTGGTCTGGGGAATCTCGCCGGCGGTTCCGACCTGGGGTACGCCGATGCCGCCGCATTCATGGTCGGCGGTCACGATGACGGTCGTGCCGTGGTCCGTCCATTCCGCGGACCGTTCCAGCACCGCCGATACGGTGTCATCCAGCTCGACGGTCTCGTAGTGGACGCGATTCGTCAGGTTGAGGTGCGATGCATGGTCGATGCGCGCGGCCTCGACGACCAGCAGGAACCCTTCAGGATCATCTTCGAGTCGGTCAAGTGCAGCGCTGACCATCTCGGGGAGGCTGGGCGCCGATCCCCGACCATCGAGGACGAACGGCAGCGTGTTGGCTGCAAAGAGGCCCACGAGGGGTCGATCGTCTGCATCGGCGGCTGCGAGCTCCGCGGCGGTCTGCACGACCTGGACGTCTGGCGCGCCATCGGGCATCTGATCACCTGCGAGCCGGGGAAGCATGCGATCGGACCCGCCACCGAGGAGCACGTCGGGGAGCGATGACACGATGCCGTCGGCGATGGCGTCGTACTGATAGCGACTGCTGACATGGACGAGGAAGGACGAAGGCGTCGCGCCGGTCACCGCGTCGGTGGTGATGACCCCCGTCGCCATCCCGCGGACGCGCGCCAGGTCCATGATGGTCTCGAGATCGGCTCCTTGGGGTCCGCGCCCAATCATCTGGTTCCAGGTCCGCACGCCGGTCGCGAGCGTCGTCGCGGCGGCCGCGGAGTCGGTGTAGCCAGAGAGCGAGGCAGTGCGGATCGTCGCCTGATGGGGAGCCTGCCGGAGCTGGAGACCGTCCCGGTCTCCGGTCGCGAGGAGTCCACCACCAGCGACATGCTCTTGTCCCATCCCATCGCCCACGAACAGCACGATGGCGGGAGGGAGGTCCGGCACCGTTGGGTTGCCGGTGTCTGTGTCTGTGTCTGTGTCTGTGTCTGCATCCGTGTCGGCGTC
>JAYYRS010000232.1:0-3602 GCA_036126975.1 Myxococcota bacterium | reverse complement strand
GGCGATGCAGGAGGCGGGGGATGCGATGGAGCGTGCGGGCGATGCGCTCGAGGCCGGACGGGGCATGCAGGGCCAGGGGCACCAGCTCGATGCTGCGAGCCGCGTCCGCGAAGCCCGGGAGCAGCTCGACCGGCAGATGAGGAATCACCAGCAGATGCAGCAGAGCGTGCAGCGGATGCAAGGCAGGGATGGCCCGAGCGGCGAGGGTCAGGGCGGGGGAGAGGGCGACGGCTCCCAGCGGAAGCCGGGAGAGGGGGACGGAGAGGAGCGGGGCGTGGAGCTGCCGCTCGCCGAGGAGTTCCAGACGCCCGAAGCCTACCGACGCGCGCTGCTGGAGGGCATGGAGTCCGACGTGCCTGACGAGTACGAGGCGCTCAAGCGCCGCTACTACGAGGAGCTCGTCCGACAGTGATGTCCACCCTGCTCCTGCTGCTGCCCGTCTGGGCGTCCATCGCACGCGCGGCGGACCCCGTTGCCACCGCAGCCCGGTGTCTGGACGATTTCGACCTGGCGTGCGCGGTTGACGCGACGGCCGACATCCGCACGAGCCGGGAAAAACGCATCCTCGGCGTCCGAATTGCCTTCCACCAGGGGCGGTACGCGGACGCGATGACAGAAATCGCGTCGCTGCAGGCGGAGGGCTACGACCTCGCTTCGGAGGACCCCCAGACGCCGTACGGCAAGACGGCAGAGGCCGCGCAGGGGATGGTCGAACGACGCGGGGACGCCGTCGCGGTCCGGATCCAGCCGGGCGTCGATGCCATCGTGGCCGAAGACGCCGTCGAGGTCCTGGGGGAGGCGCGACGGACCTACGACGTGTTGTTCGGAGGAGGGCCCGGTCATGACATCATCCTCGACGTATTCCCGACCACGCGGCGTTTCACGGCTGCGACCGGCCTGCCGGAGGACGCGGTCGCCAAGACCAACGTCATCGCCCTGTCGAAGTGGACGCGCCTGCTCCTGACGAGTCCGCGCGCGCGGGCGCGCGGCTACGCCTGGAAGGACACCGTGTGTCACGAATACATTCACCTCGTGGTCGCCTACCGGACGCGGAATCGCGCGCCGGTCTGGTTGCAGGAGGGACTCGCCAAGCACCTCGAAAGCTGGTGGAGAGGCGACCGGGATGGTGGTCTGGGTCCACACCACGAAGGACTGCTCGCGGACGCAGTGGACACCGATTCCTTCGTGCCGATGGAGAAGTTCGCACGCTCGATGGCCTACCTGGACTCGTCGGAGGAGGCAGCGCTGGCGTTCGCGCAGGTCTCGACCATGGTGGAGTTCGTCCTCGAGCGGGCCGGCGCCGGCGCCCTGCCGGCTGTCATGGATAGCAAAGGGGAAGGGGAGGAGGCCAAGGCGGTTGTCGCCGACGTCGCGGGTTTCCCGGATTTCGTGGCCTTCGAGATCGGCTGGAAGTCCTGGCTGAAGACCCAGCCGCTTTTTGCGGAGAAGCTCGCGGCACTGCCGGTCGTCGCTGAGGGGTCTGGGGACGAGTTTGCGGAGGATCCGCTGCTCGCCGGTCGGCCGGACCTCGCTCGATACGCGAGGCTGGGCGACCTCCTGCGGGAGCGGGGGCGATGTGAGGCGGCACTCGTGGAGTACGACAAGGCGGCGGACCCGTCCGAGCCGGCCAGCCCGCTGCTGGTCGCCCGTCGGGCGCAGTGTCACGAAGCGCTTGGCAATCCGGAAGAGGCGCTCCGGCTCGTGCAGGAGACCGTGACGCTGTACCCCGAGTTCGTGCTCCTGCAGACCACGCGTGGCCGTCTGCTGGATGCAGCCGGGCGCCGAGAAGAGGCGTTGGCGGCCTGGAAGGCGGCCCATGACATCAACCCCTACGACCCAGCCGTCCAGGATGCCCTCGTCGCGGGCTACGGCGCACTCGGGGACACCGACCGCGCCCGGCGCCACCTCCGCTATGCCCGCATCCTCGCGGGTCGCCCTGCCGGAGAGGATGGCTGAGCGCGCCCTCCTTCCGTCCGGCGGATACACCCGGACGACTGCCCCCGATGACTGCCCCCGTGGAGCCCCCTTGACCAGCCCCGCCCACCTCGACGACGGCGCCCTCTTCGATGAGCTTTCTACCGTGCGTGCCCGCCTGCTGGACGCGATCGGTTCGCGGATTGTCGGCCAGCAACAAGTCGTAGAGCAGCTGCTGATAGCGCTGTTCGCCAACGGTCATTGCCTGTTCGTCGGGGTGCCCGGCCTGGCGAAGACCCTGCTGGTGCAGACCACGGCCCAGGCGCTCGGGCTGGACTTCGGTCGCGTGCAGTTCACACCGGACCTGATGCCCGCCGACATCACGGGCACGGAGGTACTGGAGGAGGACCGTACGACGGGCCGGCGCATGATGCGATTCCTTCCCGGGCCGGTCTTCACGAACCTCCTGCTGGCGGATGAGATCAACCGGACCCCGCCCAAGACGCAGGCCGCATTGCTCCAGGCCATGCAGGAGCGGCAGGTGACTGCGGCGGGCCAGACCCGTGACCTTCCCGATCCGTTCCTCGTCTTCGCGACCCAGAATCCGATCGAGCAGGAAGGCACATACCGACTCCCCGAGGCCCAGCTGGACCGGTTCATGTTCTCCGTCGACGTGGGCTACCCTTCGGAGACGGAGGAGCAGGAGATCGTGGCCCGAACCACCCAGGGGGCCATCCCGGCGGTCACGCCTGTGCTCGACAGGGAGATGCTGGTGGCGCTTCAGGGGCTGATGCGACGCGTACCATTCAGCGATGACGTCCTCGCCTACGCGGTCCGCCTGGCGCGAGCCACCCGGCCGACGGGCGACGCCAGCGCTTCGGTCCGCCAGCAGGTGCGGTGGGGGGCGGGGCCGCGGGCCAGTCAGTACCTCTTCCTCGGCGCCCGGGTGCGCGCCGCCCTCCACGGAAGAGAGGTCCCCGACATCGATGATGTGAGGGCCGTCGCTCCCGCGGTCCTCTCCCATCGAATCGCGCTCGGATTCCAGGCGGAGGCAGAGGGCGTCACCACCCGCGAGGTCATCTCACGACTGCTCGATGAGGTTCCGGCCACGTGAATGCTCCCTCCTGGGACCCGGAGGTCCTCGACCGGATCGGCACCCTGCAGCTTCGCGCGCGCGAGGCGGTGGCCGGATTCCTGCATGGCGGGCACGCGTCCGTACGGGTCAGCGCGAACGTAGAGTTTGCCGACTACAAGGAGTACGCGCCAGGGGACAATCTCAAGGACCTGGACTGGCGGGTGGTCGCGCGTTCCGACAAGCTCGTTGTCCGCC
Source organism: Myxococcota bacterium (assembly GCA_036126975.1). Taxonomy (GTDB): domain Bacteria; phylum Myxococcota_A; class UBA796; order UBA796; family UBA2385; genus JAYYRS01. The sequence continues at coordinate 358 of JAYYRS010000232.1, read as the reverse complement.
GTCACCAGGCCGAGAACGAGCAGTCCGTGACCATCCTGCTCGACGCGAGCGGTGACCTCGGCACAGGCACGGCGGGCGCGCGTTCCGAGGGGTCCCGCACACCACTGGACGGCTCGAAGTGGGGCTACGCGACCGTGTTCGCCGCGACGCTTGCATGGTGGTTGGAGCGACAGCACGAGCCGGTAGGCCTCGAGGTCCTCGGGGGTACGGACGTGCGTTGGCGGCATCTGGCTCCGGCCTCCGGGGGGCCGCACCTTTCCCGGATCATGGGCGTACTCGCCGAGACCCGCCCCGGGGGCCGCGCGGACCTGAGGGCGGGCCTGATGGCGCTGGGGTCCAGGTTGCGGAGTCGCAGCAT
>JAYYRS010000231.1:0-9654 GCA_036126975.1 Myxococcota bacterium | reverse complement strand
TTCGAGGCTGCGGCCCACGCGACGCGGGAGGGCCAGACGGTCTTCGTCGAGGTCATGGTCCCGCTCGTCAGCATCTCCTCCGAACTCGAGATCATCCGCCAGCACATCGTCGAGGTCGCCGAGGCCGTCATGGGAGAGCAGGGAATCGACATCCGGTACTCGATCGGCACGATGATCGAGCTTCCCCGCGCTGCCCTGACCGCAGACGCCATCGCAAGGCATGCCGACTTCTTCAGCTTCGGGACGAACGACCTGACCCAGATGACCTACGGCTTCAGCCGCGACGACCTGGGGTCCTTCCTGCCGGCCTACCTCCAGTCCGGCGTGCTCAAGGACTCTCCGCTCACACGCTTCGACGTCGAAGGCGTCGGCCAGCTCGTCGAGATCGGCACAAAGCGCGGGCGGCATGCCAACGCCCGCCTCAAGGTGGGCGTCTGCGGAGAACACGGCGGTGACCCACGCGGCGTCGGCTTCTTCCACAAGGTCGGGCTCGACTATGTGAGCTGCTCGCCGTTCCGTGTGCCTGTCGCGCGCCTCGCTGCTGCCCACGCTGCGCTCGGCCTCCTCTGACACCCGACACGCGCACCTTCGGGCTCGGGCGTGCCAGGCAGGGACCGCCCTCGCCTGCCGCCGTGTTGAACCGCCCGCATACGCGGGCTACCTTGCGCCGCTGACCGGTCAGCACCAACCTCGGACCCTGCCCTTGCTCCTGTTCGCGCTGCTCATGGGATGCGTCCGAGACGCGCCTCTTCCTGACCTCGGGCCCTGCTCGGCGCCGCCAGACGGTGTCTACGAGTACGGCCAGATTGGGATCGGGACCTGCCTCGCCGGGCCGACCGACCTGCACTTCACGCAGGACGCAGCGGGAAACGACCTGCTGTTGGTGACCAACGCCAATCCCTACCAGGTGTTCACCAGCGGGTCCCTGCTGAGCATCCCGTGGGATGCGATCGACCTCACCAAAGGCCGCAACCGGGTGGATCAGCTCGCGCCCACCGCTCTCTCGCTCCCGACCTTCGCGGGCAACATGGCGATGACCGACGACCTCGGCATCGTGACGGTGCGCCTCTCGGAGGACGCCCGGGTTCGCCAGACCTTTGATGACCTGCACCTGGTCGATCTTTCCGACCCGCAGAACCCCACGCGCTCGGACCGAGGGACGGACCGGGGCAGCACGTTCACCGTGCAGTCCGACCCGGTCGACATCGCCATCGATGAGGAGAGCGGCCGTGCCTTCGTCGCGAACCGCACGAGCCATTCCATCAGCGTCATCGACATCACAGGGGAGACCCTCGAGATCATCCTCCCCTGGCCCGTCTCCTCGCTGACGAGCGCAGCCTTCGACGATGCGGATGGTTCCGGCTCCACTGCAGAGCTTGCGACGCTCGAGATGCTCGACGATACACTCATCACGAGCGACTTCTGGAATCTCACCTGGATCGAGGGGACCTTCCGGCTGTGGCTTCCCCAGGACCGCGGGCTGGCGAGACACGACACCACCCTCGCGCGCGGGTTCCGGGCGAGTGGCCTGGGTGTCGAACTCGACCCCGGCACCACCAGTGGCATCGTCGAAGCCGTCAATGATCCCCATTACGTCGACGGGCGGATGATCTTCGAAGATGCCGGCGTACTGCGCGGCGCCCTCGCCGATGAAGCTCTCGCGGTGTGGGGCTTCGAGGCCCAGCCCTCTCTCACCGGGCGGGACGGGCAGTGGGATGCTCGCCTCGGCGGCCCCTCCGCGATCGCCAATGAGGAAGGCCTGTGGCTCTTCTACGACGGCGGCGGCATCGACTCCCAGGGCATCGGCGTCGCCGTCTCCGGTGATGCGCGCACCTACTCGCGCGTCACGGACGGCCCGCTCCTCACACCCGCACCCGGTGAACTCTCCATCGCAGACCCGTTCGTGTTCTGGGACGCCGAGGTGGATCGCTACCGGATGCTGTACGGCACCTGGGACGGCAGCCGATGGGCGCTCAACGAGGCCCACAGCGCCGACCTCCTGGCGTGGACAGAATCGCCCACGCCCGCCCTGTCACTGTCGAACGCCGACGCCGCCGCACCCGTCGTCGCCCAGGTCTCGGGCGCGTGGCATCTCTGGTACAGCCGGCGCGACGCGGGCGAGGACGACTGGCGGGTCGGCCACGCGACCAGCCGTGATGGCCGTACATGGACCGACGAAGGCGCCGTTGGGGAACTCCCGGCCAGCCTCGGCACCGGGGATGACCCCCCCGGGGTCGCACTGCAGGCCGCACTCACCAGCGCCTTCCGTATCGAGGGCGAAGAGCAGGGCGTCCAGAGCGTGCCGGCGTACCCGGGGGTGGGCTTCGTGGATCCGCGCGGGGGTTGGTACGGCCTGGCGCTTGCCGGAGCACACCTGTCGCCTGGAGACGCCGGCGGCGACTCCGCCGGTGGCGTACAGGTGGACAGCATCGATCCGGCCACTGGACGCGCATGGCTGACCCTCACGGACAGTGCCGGCGGGACCGGCCTCGGCGTGGCAAGCATCGAGGCGGACGGGACGCTCGATGCCGACGTGGGAACCTTCTTCGATGGAGGGAGTGCGGGCTTCGACCGGAACGGCGCTGCGTCACCCGTCGCCATCGAGCTGAATGGCACCTGGCACCTGTACTACGCGGGGCTCCGGGGAGCGGAGCAGACCATCGGGCTCCTGACCAGTCCGGACGGCGAGAACTGGACTCCCCAGGGACAGGTCCTCGGCCTGGGTCAGGGCTTCGACCTCGGCGGCGTCGTACCCGGAAGCGTGCAGGAGCTCGACAACGGCGACCTGCGCTTGTGGTACAGCGGATTCGACGGCGAGGTCTGGCGGATCGGCAGTGCCCTCAGCACCGACGGCGGGTTCCGATTCAACCGGGAGCCTTCGGAGACACGGGACTACCAGTTCGGCACCGGCTCTCCCGGTCAATGGCATGACTCCGGAACGCGACACCCCTGGGTGCTCGCTGGGGAGGACGCCGACGGGAACCCTGGGCTGCACATGTGGTTCGCCGGGTTCGACGGAGATGTCTGGCGCGCGGGCCATGCCTTCCGTGCCGCGGGCGCCCCGCGTTTTGAACCATCGCTCAACGAAGGGACGCTCGAGCCGCGAGCCATCGTCGATGTCAGCTCCGGGCTCTTCCATCCCGACGGCGTCCTGCGCCCCATCATCTTTCCCGATGGCGACGGATGGACCGGCTACTACGCGGGGTTCGCCCTCGGACAGGCCCGCGTTGGCGCGGTGTCGGGCATCGAGCCGGACCGGCTCGCGACAACGCCACTGCGACCGACCGTGGGCGACACGCTCGCATTCTCGACCGAACGGGGCGATCCCAGCGCGGAGGCGATCCCGCTGGACGGCACCCTGGCCGCGGGTGCCGTCAATGGAATCGGCTTGGTCGCCCTTACCCTTGATGAGGAGCGCGGGTTCCTGTACGCGCTGTCCAAACTGCTGGGCTACTTCATCGTGGTGGACATCCGCGATGACTCCGGGCCGGCCTTCCTGGATCTCAACTACCTCGACATCGAGGCGGTCGTTCCCTTCAACAACAGCGCCGGTGCCCAGGGCTTCCGCCAGCTCGTCACGCTGCCGGGCTCCGACATCGCGTACGCGGTGAACGACCAGCCCGAAGGCATCTGGACGCTGGACCTCTCCGGCCTTGAGGACCGGGCCTTCGGACACCTGGTCATCGACACCGCAGTGGGCTGGCTGCCCGCGCCGCGTGGGATCGAACGCGACCAGGGGCCGAACTCGCAGAGCAGCGTCGGGCCTGCACAGATGGTGGCGCATCCCGATGGCCGGCGACTCTTCCTGACCAACTTCAATGCAAACAGCCTGACGGTCTATGACCTGGACCTTGGACCGCATGGCCAGCTCGTGGCCGAGGTCCCGCTGCTCGGCGAGAGCCCCTACGGACTGACGCTGACCCCGGACGGGCGGCACGCGGTGGTCGCCAACTTCGCGGGCGAGGTCCGGCGGTCCGGACTTGCCGAGAGCACACTTGCAATCATCGATGTCGACGAGGCAAGCCCGACCTATCTGGAGGTCCTGACGTGGGTGGTGAACCAGTGACGCACCGCATGCTCCGCCGGCTCTCGCCGCTCTTCCTCGCGTCGTCCATCACTGCCTGCGGCGACGACATCTTCCTGGTTGGTTCGTTCGACGGCCCGGATGCTGCCGCCGTGCTGCCCGTGGGTGCGGAAAGCCCCTTCAACGTGCCTGTGGGCTTCGTTGCGAACACCCGCAACGGACGGATCGTGCCGCTGGACCTCAAGCATGGCACCCCGCTGGGGGACCAGGTCGCATCGCCGTACCTCGCGCCGCGGAGCATTGCGACGGGCGACCAGCGCCAGCTCGGGCAGATCGCTCTGTGGTCACCCGACGGCGCGCAGGTGGACGTCTTCGCTGCGGACATCGCGGCAGGAACGCTCCTCCAAGCCACCTACAGCCAGGGGATCGACCCCCAGACCGGTGCCCCCGTGCCCCCGGACCTCGTGGCAACGGAGCCAGTGTTCGAGGACGTGGATGGCAGCGGCGACCGCGTCCGGGTGGTGAACCTGCGGATGCGGCACGGCTGGAGCACGACCGAGGACTGGACTTTCGAGTTCGACGGCGCGCGCTGGTGGGGCTTCGGCGCCCACTCCGGCAAGCAGGGGGCCCCGTTCGAACCTGGCGAGCGCTGGGAATCGGACAACAAGGAGATCGTGCTGACCCTTCAGGGGACGGCCACCGAGGGCGACCGGCTCACGTTCTCCACCGACGCGGGTGTGCAGGAGCACCCGGTCGGCGGTGTTCCACTTGCCGTGACCCGGGTTCCGGACACCGACCTCATCGCACTTGGCGTCTGGGAGAGGGATGCCGCATCCGGTGCACTGGTGTTGTGGGACGCCGCGGCAGAGACCGAGGTCGGACGCCTTCCACTGGACGACGGTGGTCAGCCCTGGCGGATCGTCGTGTCCGAGGATGGTGATGCGCTGTTCATTGCGGACGCCCGGCTGCCGCGCATCCTTCGGATACCTCTCGACCCGACGCAACCCGACCTGCTCATCGCCGAGAGCATCGCGACGCGAACGGTGTCCATGGACCTCGCCCTGGTCTCCGACCCTGGAGACGCCGTCACGGGCGCGGCCCCGTACGACCACCTGTTCGTGGCGAGCGCGACGGATGCGCGCGTCGATGTCTACGACCTCACGTCCGACGTCTGGCTTGACGTGAATCCCCTCGACGACGTGGTCGGCGGACTCGATCTCCGGTCACCGGTGGTCGGACTGTCGACCGCGCCCATGCCAATCCGTCTGCAGGAAGAGTCCGGTGATGACATCCGGCGCAATGCGCGCGTGGTCGCCGTGACGACCTTCGACGGCGCGCTGCGTCTGCTCGAGGGAGCCAACGGATGCCAGGCGATCACGACGGACGGCCCTCGGGTCGCGAGCGAAACCGGCTACGAAGAGGTCGCGTTCGACGACAATGGCCCGGCGTCGAATCCGGTCATGCTCACCGACGGTGCCACAGGGCGCCAGGTCATCTCGGACCCATGCGGTGGCGTGATCCGCACGGAGACCTGGACGGTCACGTTCGACGGCGTCGCGGGCAACTGGGCCGTCGAAGGCTCCGCCTCGGGACTCCAGGCCGACCGGGCCTGGCCCGACGAACGCTACGTGACCGACCAGGGTGAACTCTCGTTCATCATCCTGGCAGCCACGTCGCCCGCGACGGATGGCGACACCTTCTCCTTCACGATGGAGGAGGGCACCCTGCGACTCGACGAGGTCCTGGGGGGCAATGGCTCCGCTGCGCCACTCGAGCTTCCGGCCCGTCCCCTCGCCTTCACGATGGAGGCGGGACCCACCGGCGGGGGATGGAACGCGGACCGGCGACAGGTGCACCTGCTCGTGCCCGTAACGAACTCCGACGTGGTCCTGCGGGTACGACCCCAGGCATGGCAGGCCGACTTCAAGTTCGAATAGCGCTGCGCACCATCACCGCCTCATGGGCCCGTGCCGCGCCATTCATCGAGCAGATCAGGCCAGACGTCCTCGCGCGATGCCGACGTGCCATGCGGACTTCTTGCGGGTCTTCTTGATGGTCGCCTCCCAAGCGGCACGGGCTCCCTCGACATCGCCGGCCGCTGCGCGGGCCTCTGCGAGGAAGAACCAGGTGTCCGGCGGACACTTCTTCTTTCCACAGGCCAGCTCCAATCGGGCGCGCGCGTCTTCGCGTCTGCCCGCGGCCTGCAGCAGCAGCGCTGCGCCACGGTCTTCCGCCGCGGCCGAGCCCAGATGGGGAAGAAGGACTGCGGCGATCTCGACCGCCTCTACGGCAATGGGCGCCTGGGACGCCCAGTCCATTTGCTGCACATCGACAGCGGCCTCGACCAGCGCACCCACTGCCTCGGCCTCCGCGGGGTACCAGGTCCTGCCCAGGGCCTGCAGCGCGGGACCCGGCTCCGGGGCGCCCACCCGTCGAAAGTGCATGCGGCGATGACCATCCCGTTCGAGCGACACGGGCGCCGCGAAGCCATCGGCACCGGTGTGCACCATCGCGCCCGCTTCGCCGATCACGAGCGTCGCGGATCCGTCGGCCGGCTCCGGATCGATCTCGCCGGCATCGCGGCCATCCGACACCCACAGCCCTGCCGCCGGCTCGGACGCGCGAGACAGCACCCGGACGACCTCTTCGACGAACTCGCCCTGGGCTCCCCCCAGGTCCAGTCGCCGGAGCACCGGCAGCGCGGTCTCATAGCCACAGGCCGCACAGACCCGGGCGATCTCTGCGAGGGCATCCGGCCGGAGGCGACGGTCGCTGAACAGTGACACCACCTGCGCCTCAAGTTCTGCATCCTCCAGATGGACGATCGAGGTGCAGAGCCGCAGCAGACCGACCGCTGCGCCGACCCGGACACCAGCCCGCGGGTCTCGCAGACCGGTTGCGATGCGGGCGAACACGGCCCCGATGTCCAGACAGGCCAGCATGGGAAAGAGGCCGGCGTTCTTGCCGGGGTCGACCACCCGGAAGGAATCGAGCATCTCTGCCCGGGCCTCATCATCGAGCTCTGACCGCCGCGGCCCCCGGCGATAGCGAGACAGGATGTCCGCCACGGCACCTGCCGTCACGAGCCGGACTGCAGGGGACTTGTCTCCCCCAGCCTTCGAGACGAGGGGGCCGATGTGCTCCAGCGTACCCACCCGGGAGAGGTCGCGGGCGGCAGCACAGCGGTCGTGGATGCTCCGTGAGGAGAGTGCCTTCAGCGGGTCTTCGGTCTCGAGTTCGACGGTCAAAAGGCGCTCCGGGCAACGGACTGGCGGACGACCCGTCCGCATGCCTCAGGGTAGCCCGAGTGCAGCCAACCCGATGCCAAGCTCCGGACCCGCGATCCCGAGATGTGCAGGCCCGTCGTGGGCCTGCACGACAGCAAGGGAAACCTCGTCGGGCAATGTCAGAACCAGCGCCGGCCGTCCCGCACCGTCGAGACCGATCACCCGGCCATCTGCGAGCGCAACCACCAGCCGGTCCTCTCCCCCGGTGCCAAATGGACCCATCACGGCCTGTCGCACGAGCCCGGTCATGACGAGCCCACCCGGACCGACGCGACGGATGCCCGGTGCTTGCGAACGCTTCTGCTGCAGCCGCCCAGACGCATCGACCCACAGGCGCACGCGCGTGTCCGCTGCAGCCGCCCAGACCCCGTCCCCGTCGTCGCCCATGGCCAGGCCACGAGCCGCCAGTTCGTGCCTCGCCAACACCGAGCCATCCGCCGCCAGAACCAGAAGCTCGTCCTCCAGCGCCACGAAGAGATGGCGACCGTCCGCAACCACCGCGACGAGCCGCGAGGGGAGGGTCTGGAACCAGCGGACCGCACCATCGGGATGCCAGGCCCGGAGCCAGTACCCGCCGTCTTCACCGGTCACCGGACCGCCGAGCCACGCGATGGGCCCACCCTCGCCGCCCCGGGACACATCCAGGGGCTCCTCCCCGGCGATGCCGACCCTGAGTGGACGCGCACCATGCACCGAGACCACCGCACCGCCCGGCGCCCCGGTGATCCCGCCGACCCCGGCCAGCGGCCGCCAGGAGCGCATGGAGAAGGTTCCGGTTCCGCGACGAGTTCCGACAGGTCGCTCTGCGGACGTGGACGCTGCCAGTGCGGCATCCACGGCGGCGCGAAGGCGCCGGATGCCGGCCGCCGAGTGCCCCCTCGCAGACAGCTGGACGCTCCCATCCCGGCCGATGAGCCGAACGCTCGGGAGCGCCTCGACACCATAGGCCCGGCCCAGTTCGGGGGCGTGGGCAACCGGAAGGGACAACCCCATTGATGCGACCATCGCATCAATGTCCCGGAGCGCATTCGGCCCGTCATCCATGCTGACGGCCAGCACCCGCAACCCAGGACGCGCGGACGCCAGGGCATCCAGCACGGGAAGCTCATCGAGACAGGGACGGCACCACGACGCCCAGAAGGCCAGCAGGACCACCTCGCCTCGATTCGCATCGAGGTTCCACTCCTGTCCCGCGCGGGTCCGCAGGGAAACAGGCGGCGCCGGTGGGCCCACCCCATGCCATGCGGCATCCCGCGCCCCGGCAGGCGCCATTCCCACCCGAGCTCGCACTTCCGGAACATCGAGTACCGCAAGCAGATCGCGCGCCCGACGGGTGGCCGCTTCGTACTGCCCGACACGCCACAGCGCGTCGATCCAGGCGGTTCGTGCGGTCGCTCCTCCGCCCAGGTCGACTGCCGTCCCGTCGGCGAGCCGGAGGTCGGGGGGTCGGTTCGCTTCCAGGCGAGGCGAAAGCTCCAGGACCCGCTCCACGTCCCGTGTGTTGCTCGCGATCTCGACCAACTGCGCGAGGGCAAGCGGATCATCTCCCACATGCGGGGCGACACGTTCCGCCAGCCGCGCCGCCAGGGCGAGGTTCCGCCCTGCAGCCAGCCGGAATGCACCCTCCAGGGCACGGCCCGGCGTGCGACCGCCGAACCCGTCCGCGATCAGCGCATCGACTGCCGCATCCAGCTCCCTGGGAGTCCCCACGCGTGCCGCGCGCCGCAGCGCGGCCACCGTGGCAGGCGCCTTGGTGGGAACGGGACCCTGGCGAAACGGGATGGCCCGTCGGGGGACCTCCCCTTGACGGGACGCACCGGACAGCGGCGCCCGCCATCGGAGCATGGCGATGGACCCCGGTGGCCCCGACATCGCCGCCTGCACGTCGGCGCCGCGTCCCACGAGACTGACACCATCGGCCTCGAGGATCAGGGAACCGGGGACGATCCCCGCTGCCGCTGCGCCGCCTCCCTCCGCCACGGTCCGAACCACCAGCCCCTCTGGCACCACCTCGTAGCGCATGCCGAGGAATCCGCCTTGGGAGGACGCCATGGTGGGCTGCCGGCGCCCTCCGCAGGAGAAGGTCAGCAGGAACGTCAGCAAGACCGCGAATGTCCGCGGGACCGCGCGCGTCGGAGCCATCGCCGTTACCTAAGCCACCGGGAGGCGCCATGCTGCTGCTCCTTGTCCTGGCATGTGCCGGGAACATCGGAGAGATGTACGAGGCCGAGAAGGCCGCCGCACTGGCTGCGCCCCCTGCCCCTGGCGGACGCTGGAACCCCGAGCTCCGCCTCCGCATCTCCGAGGAGACACTGGGACGGGCTGCCCGCGAGATGGTCGCAG
>JAYYRS010000230.1:0-2919 GCA_036126975.1 Myxococcota bacterium | reverse complement strand
AGAGCGGCCCGTCAGCGCCGTTCTGGATGGTCACGTATTCGGACATGGTGACCCTGCTCCTTACGTTCTTCGTCATGCTCATGGCGATGGCCAGTTTCGAGGAGGTCGGCCGGGTCGAGGCGGTTCTCGAGAGCATCCGCCTCGCGCTCGGTGCTGGCGGGACCCACCAGACCCTGATGGGGGTCACCCCGGAAGAGATGAACCAGCCGAGTGAGATTGAGCCCCTGGACGAATTGCAGCCCATCATGGCGCAGCTGCGGGAATCCCTGAACCGGCATGTCTCTGACGACTTCGTCCGGATGACGCGGACCCAGACGGAGATCCGGGTTCAGCTGTCCGACCAGGTGCTCTTCGAGCCGGGCAGGGATGCGCTCCATCCGGCGGCATACTCCCTGCTCGGAGGAATCGCCGGCGCGCTCTCCGGCCAGCCCGTGAACATCAACGTCGAGGGTCATACCGATGCGACCGGGGACGTGAAGGGCAACTGGGAGCTGTCTGCACTGCGCGCGGTGGCTGTCGTGGCGTTCATGCAGGATCGTGGAGGAATCGACGGACGCAAGCTGGAGGCACGTGGTTATGGGCCCTTCCGCCCGGCATCACCGGGGGGCGAAGACGCCACGTGGGATCGTCGGGTCGAGCTGGTGATTCAATCCAAGAGCGCCTTGGCGTACGATGCGATCTACAAGGTCGAGCAGATAACTGGAGGAACGGATGGCCGATGAGGCTGTGGTCGAGGATGAGCCGGAGAGCAGCGGGCGACGCGGCCTGCTGATCCCGCTGCTCGGCGTCGGGCTCGTGATGCTCCTCCTCGGAGTCGGTGGTGGCTACTTTGCTGCCGGCCAGTTCGGTGGTGATGGAACCGACGGCGCAGACGGCACCGATGGCGTCGTGGAGGGGGCCGACGGAGCCGGCGTGGATGGCGCGTCCGCGATCATGCCGTCGACCCAGGTTGTCATGCTGGGGTCATTCACCATCAATCTGCGGGACAGTGCAGGTGGACGCCTCCTCCAGATGGATCTCTCGGTCGAGTGCGACGGCGAGGCAGCGAATCTCGTCAAGTCACGGGAGGCGCAGCTCCGGGACAGCATCATCATGCTTGCCAGCGACTACTCCTATCTCGAACTCGAGGGCACCGACGGCCGGCTTCGGCTCCGAGACGACGCGCACCGCCGGATCAATGCCGTGCTCGCACCCGAGAAGTGCAGCCGGGTCTATTTCACCAAGTTCGTGGTCCAGTAGCACCGCCCACCGCGCAGCGAGGCACCAAGATGTCCGGGGACACGAGCGTTCTGCTACTGCAGCAACGAAGCCGCTCAACCGAGCAGGCTCTCCCCGCCGTGGAGGAGTTCTTCCGCGCGCTGGCGCTGCGTGTCCGGGCCCGGCTCGTCAATCGAAGCAGCAGCAACATCGAGGTCCGTCTCGCGGGTGTCGAGATCCGGACCCTGGAGCAGCTGAAGGACGACGCGAACTTCAAGGACTCCGGGGTCTACGGACTCCTCCGCTTCGATGCACCTCGGATACCTGCCGCCGCCGCGCTGCAGCGCCCGCTGCTGACGCGCATCATCGGAGCCATGCTGGGCGACGAGGACGGCCCCGAGGAGGGGGAAGACAGCGCCCAGCGTCCGCTCAGCCAGGTCGAGGTGCGCATCGCACAGCGGCTGTTCCGCGAGCTCACCCAGGACCTCGGTGCAGTGTGGCCCACGCGCCCCCCACCGGCCATCGTCCTCGACGGCTCGCCTGGGCAGGCCCGCCTGATCGATCAGGAGGTGGCGTCTGAGGAGGTGTTCCAGGCGGTCCTCGACTTCGGGCCGGCATCCGGCGCCTGGGGTCTGCTTTGCATCACCGTACCGACCCAGGCCCTCCGAGACATGGGTCAGCGCCGCGCGGACCTCGCCAGCCGCGGTCGAGACCGCCCCGACATGGGGCGGGTGATGCCCGTCGAGCTGGAGGTCGTTGCGGAGATGGCCCGGGTTGCGATGAGAGTCCGGGACCTCAAGAAGCTGGAGGTGGGAGACCTCGTACCTCTCGGGGCGCTGGACTCTGCGCTGGGGCGAATCACTGGTCGCCCGGTCCTTGCCGCGGAGCCGGGGCATGCAGACGGGCAGCGGTCGGTTCGGGTGCTCGATCGCGTGCGATAGTTGCGCGGGGACCGTTGAACGGCACCACCCGGACGTGCTACACCTCGTGCTCCGGGGACGATAGACCCGGCCGTCAGGAGATGGACGATGCGCAGCGGCGATCAAGACCTGTTCGACGAGGTCACCTTCCTTGGTGACATCCCCGTCGACGTGGTGATCGAGCTGGGGCGCAGAAGGATGGTGCTCAAGGAGCTCGCCGCCCTGGAGCCTGACGACATCGTGGAGCTCGACCAGCCCATGGACCGCCCGCTCGACCTCGTGGTTGGCGGCAAGGTGCTGGCGCGCGGAGAGCTGGTCATGGTTGGCGAGCGTGTGGCGTTGCGTGTGACCGAACTCGTGGGGCGGCCGAAGGAGGAGGCGTGACGCTTCCGGGGGTGCTGTTCGCGGCGCTCCTGGTGTTGGTTCGCACGGCATATGCCCAGGATGGGTCCGCTCCTGCGCCCCAGTTGGGAGGCACGGACACGCCTGGCACCAGCACACCGGAGCCGGCTGCCGCTGGCACGGGAGATGGGGATGTCGCCGTCCCCGAACCAAGTCGGCCGGTCTCCCCAGCCGGACCCACGATTGAGCCGCCTCCCGAAGCGCCGCCGAACGGCGGGGAGCGCGCCACGTCCAGCGCCGCGGGTCCTCCTGCTGTGGATGCTGGTGGCCCCCCAGCACCCGCGGCACCGACGGCATCGGCAGCGTCGCCCGCGCCTGCAGGGCCATCCATCGATGCAGGGGCCACGGAATCCGTTGCGACGGCGACCCCTGCGGCCTTGGCGGGCCCCCGTGTGCCCCC
>JAYYRS010000229.1:0-5169 GCA_036126975.1 Myxococcota bacterium | reverse complement strand
CCAGCGCTGGACGGAGCTTGCAGCGTTCACCCCGGTGTTCCGTACGCACGAGGGCAACAAGCCCGACCGCAAACACCAGTGGGACGAGGACGCAGGCACGCTTGCGCACTTCTCCCGCATGGCAGCGCTTTTTGCGTGTCTGCAGCCATACCGGAAGGTGCTGATGGAGCAGGCTGCTGCGACGGGAATGCCGCTCGTCCGCCATCCCTGGCTCGCGACAGGCGCGATCGAGGACGCGCAGCGCGATCCACAGACGTTCCTGCTGGGGCCAGACCTGTTCGTCGCGCCTGTGGTGGTCCAGGGCGCCAAGCGGGTGCGCGTCATGCTTCCCGATGGCATGTGGGTGCACGCGTGGAGCGGCCGGGTCAGCCCGGGTGGGCGGACCGTCTCCCAGGCGGCGCCGATCGGGCAGCCCGCGGCGTGGGCGCGGGCGGGTTCCTTGCCCGCCGAGCTGATCCGCGACTGCAAGGTGTTCCACGGGGAACATGATGGGACGGAGGCGCGCCCGATGCGGTAGAGTCTCGGCTGCGAACGCCTCGAAGTTCCCGCGGAGCCACCACCATGTCCTCCCTGCTTGCGCTGATTGCGCTGGCGTCGCCGGAAGCGCGCGCCGCCAACGTCCTCGTCTACGACCCTCTCGACTACCGGGTCTCCAGCATCCTCTCGAGCGCGGGCCATTCGGTCACGCAGTGGAGCGAGACGCAGTGGCGAGCCGCCTCGCAGAGCGACTTCGCGTCGTTCGACGCCATCTTCATCGGTGACGAAGACTGCTCGGGTCCGGAGGCCACGGACCTGGCGCCGATCTACGACACCCGGTCCACCTGGGGACCGGCCATCACCGGCAACATCGTGGTGACGGGAACGGATGCCGAGTGTCACTCGACATCGGGCAGCGCGTCGGCGTTCATCCGGAACATGACCTCTTGGGCCGCTTCGGGTTCGGGCACTGGCGCGGTGTTCTCGAGCGAGTGGGGTCGCCGGAACCTGGACTACCTGTCCCCGTTTGGCAGCTGGTCCTCCTCGACGCGGCATCAGGACAACTACACGATCGTAGACGGCTCCCATCCGGTGTTCTCCGGCATCAGCAGCTCGGGCATGCAGAACTGGGGCAACACCAACCATTCCACGATCAACTCCTACCCATCGGACTTCGCAGTCATCGGGCGTGACTCGAGCGGCCTCGCGCTGACCGTGGTGAGGGAGCAGTGCGACAACGATGGAGACGGCTACGACAGCTCCGCAGGATCATGCGGGGGTGCGGACTGCGACGACGGGGATGCGACGGTCTTCCCGGGAGCCACCGAGACCTGGTACGACGGCGTCGACCAGGACTGCTCGGGCGGCTCGGACTACGACGCGGACGTCGATGGCTATGACAGCGACGTGTACGGCGGCACGGACTGCGATGACACGGTGGCGTCGACGTACCCGGGCGCATCGGACGCGTGGTACGACGGCGTGGACGCGGACTGTGCAGGAGATGGGGACTACGACGCGGACGTCGATGGCTATGACAGTGCCGTGTATGGCGGCACGGACTGCGATGACACGGTGGCGTCGACGTACCCGGGCGCATCGGACGCGTGGTACGACGGGGTGGACTCCGACTGTGCCGGGGATTCGGACTACGACGCGGACGTCGATGGCTACGACAGCGCGGTGTACGGCGGCACGGACTGCGATGACACGGTGGCGTCGACGTACCCGGGCGCATCGGACGCGTGGTACGACGGCGTGGACTCCGACTGTGCCGGAAACTCGGATTACGACCAGGATGCCGATGGCACCGACGCCGAAGCATATGGCGGTACGGACTGCGACGATGTCGACGCCTCCATCAACGTGAGCGCGACCGAGGTCTGGTACGACGGCGTCGATCAGGACTGTGACGACTGGTCTGACTACGATGCCGACTACGACACCTACGACAGCGACGCCCACGGAGGGACGGACTGCGATGATGCGGTTGCCACCACCTACGCGGGCGCACCGGATACCTGGTACGACGGCGTAGACTCCGACTGCGCAGGGGACTCCGACTACGACGCCGACGCGGATGGACACGACAGCGACGCGTACGGCGGTGATGACTGTGATGACACCGACCCCACGGTGTACACCGGCGCGCCGGAGCTGGCGGACCTGATCGACAACGACTGTGACGGATACGACGAGACCTATGATGGCGATGGAGATGGTCTCACGGACATCGAGGAGCGGGAGGACTACGGCACGGACGAGACCGTGGCCGACTCGGATGGAGACGGTCTCTCGGATGGCGACGAGGTGCTCGGAAGCGGGACGGACCCGCTTGACGATGACACCGACGATGACGGCCTGTCGGATGGCGACGAAGTCAACGAGCATCTCACCGACCCCTTCGACGAAGACTCCGACGATGACGGCTTGCTCGACGGCGAGGAGGTCGATGACTACGAGACGGATCCGCTGTCCGACGACAGCGATGGCGATGGCCTGCTGGATGGCGACGAGGTTGACATCCACGGGTCCGACCCGCTGGATGACGACTCGGACAACGACGGGCTGACCGACGGAGAAGAGGTCGATGTCCACGGTACGTCCCCCATCGACGAGGACACCGATGACGGGGGCACCAGCGACGGCGTCGAGGTCGAGGTGGATGGTACGGACCCGCTGGAGGGATCCGATGACGTCCGGGACGACACCGATTCCGATGGGGACGGGCTGACCGATCGCGAAGAGCAGGTGTTTGGCACGGACCGCTTCGATGACGACACGGATGATGATGGTCTGCTCGATGGAGAAGAGGTCCAGGAGTGGGAGACCGATCCCCTGGACGACGACACGGATGATGATGGGCTCCTGGACGGCGAGGACGTCGATGCCGGAGCAGACCCGCTTGATGCTGATACGGACGATGATGGGCTGGGTGACGGCGAGGAGGTCCTGGAGCACGGCACGGACCCTGCAGACGCGGACACCGACGATGACGGTCTCAACGATGCCGTCGAGGTGGAGGAAACCGGGACCGACCCGAACAACGCCGACTCCGACGCCGACGGCCTGACCGATGGGGAGGAAGCCGGGGAAGATGGGACCGGGACGGATCCGCTGGACGCCGACACGGACGACGGCGGAGTGGGGGACGGCGAGGAGCTCGAGAACGGAACGGATCCCTTCGACCCGAGCGACGATGACATCAGCGCAGACACCGGCGACTTCGAAATGGAGGCGGGCGGTGACTTCGAAGGAGGCAAGGTCGCATGCGAGGGCTGCGCCGCGGGCGGCACCTCCTCACCGACGCGGGCGCTTCCCTGGTTGCTGCTCGGGCTGATCATCCCGGCGCTGCGCCGGCGCCGCGAGACCTGATTGGTCCGCGGCGTCGCCGCGCTGGCGCTCGGGTGGGCGTGGGGCTCTCCGGCCCACGCGCACTGGCGGACGCTGGTGTATGGCCCCACGGATGGCACCGCCGCTGCCACGCTGCAGGCGCGTGGCCACACCGTGACGGTGTGGGACGATGCATCCTGGCGTTCGGCCGTGCTCGCGGACTTCCAGGCCTTCGACGTCATCTACATCGGCGGCGGCACCTGCACCGCAGGAACGGCCGAACTCGATGCGGCCTTCGATACCCGGGCGACGTGGCGCGACGCCATCACCGGCGGCGTCATGGTCGTCGGGCTTGCGCCGGAGTGTCATTCTGGGACCCCTGGTGCCGACGACTTCCTCTATGATGCCGCCGAGGCAGTCGGCTACGACTACGGACCATCCCTGATTGTCACCTCGGACGCCGGGGAACGGGCGCTGGACCTGCTCGATGGCTTCGGCGCGTTCCGGTCGGCCGCGCGGAGCGATGACACGGTCACCCCCGTCGACGCTGCGCATGGTGCGTGGACGTTCCTGTCGGCCCCCGACCTCTCGGGATGGGGAAACAGCGTCGCGTCCACGCTCAGCGGCCTGCCCACGGACTTCGAGTCCCTCGCGGTCGACACCGCAGGCCACACGGTCATCGCCCTGCGGCCCGGCTGCGACCAGGACGTCGATGAGTCCCTGCGCATGGGCGGAACCTGTGATGGCGACGACTGCGACGATGAGAACTACAACATCTATCCGCTGTCGGTCGAGTACTGCGATGGTCTGGACAACGATTGCGATGGGTCCGTGGACGAGGATCCGACCTACCTCGGCACCACCTTCCATGCGGACGCGGACGGGGACGGCTTCGGGGACACGGCGACCACCGCGTACCAGTGCAGCGCTCCGGCCGGCTACGTCAGTGATGGCACCGACTGCGACGATTCCGATCCCACGGCCCATCCCGGCGCCGATGAGACCTGCGACGGAGACGATGAGAACTGCGATGGAGTGATCGATGAGGCGACTGCGGTCGATGCGGTCGACTGGTATGCCGATTCCGACGGCGACAGCCATGGTGCGGGTGCGCCGACCCGAGCCTGCACCGCCCCGACCGGTTTCATTGCCGATTCGTCCGACTGCGACGATACGACCGCCGCGGTGTCGCCGGTCGCGACGGAGGCCTGCAACGGCATCGACGATGACTGTGACGGCGTGACCGATGAACCGGACGCGGTCGATGCCGCCACCTGGTACCGGGACTTCGATGGCGACGGATTCGGTGACGCGCTGGTGGCAAGCCGAGCCTGCACTGCGCCTTCAGGAGCCGTCTCGGATGCGACGGATTGCAACGACGCGTCTGCAGCCATCTTCCCGGGTGCCCAGGAGGTCTGGTACGACGGCATCGACCAGGATTGCCGGGGGCAGGACGATGAGTTTGATGCCGATGGTGATTTCCATGATGCCGAGCCCATCGGTCGGGACTGCGATGATGCCGACGCCGCCGTCCACCCCGATGCCCTGGACACCTGGTACGACGGTGTGGACCAGGACTGCGATGGCGCGGACGATTTCGACGCCGACGCGGACGGGTTCGTCGCGGAGGATGAGTGTGATGACACCGACGCGGCGGTGCATCCTGACGCGCCCGAAACCTGGTACGACGGGGTGGATCAGGACTGTGATGGTGCGGATGACTTCGATGCGGACGGCGACGGTGCGACGCAGGGTGAGGACTGCGACGATGCGGACCCCGGGATCCGACCGGGCGGCAGCGAGGTCTGGTACGACGGCGTAGACCAGGATTGCGATGGCGCAGATGACTTCGATGCGGAT
>JAYYRS010000228.1:0-2992 GCA_036126975.1 Myxococcota bacterium | reverse complement strand
GCATCGAGTCCATTGTCGCCCATGAACTCGCGCACCAGTGGTACGGCGACTGGGTGACCTGCCGTGACTGGCGTGAGCTCTGGCTGAATGAAGGGTTCGCGACCTTCATCGGTGCGGACTGGCTGGCCACGACGCGCGGACAGGCGGGCTGGCATGCGAGCGTGCGCCGCTGGTTCCGGGCGAGCCAGGGAGGGGCACCGCTCGCCCGCCGTTTTCACCAGGGAGACGGTCCGGCCAACGCCAACGTCTACATGAAGGGCGCCAGCGTGCTCCAGATGCTGCGCGTGATGCTGGGGGAGGAGGCCTTCTGGCGCGCCATCGCCCGCTACACGGGCAGCGACGCTCCACGGCTGGTCGAGACCGGCGACCTCCGACGCGCAATGGAGACGGAGACGGGCCGCGAGCTGGGATGGTTCTTTCAGCAGTGGGTGGAGCTGGGTCACGTGCCGAAGGTGACCGTGAGTCGGCGTTACGACTCGGGAATGCTCACATTGACGATCCGGCAGGATCTGGGCGGCGGCGCACCGACCTATGCCCTGCCTGTGACGGCAACGGTGATCGCGGCCGATGGTACGCCGCACGCTCTGCGGGGCTGGCTGGACGATGAATCCATCGACCTGCAGTTGCCGCTCCCGGAAGCACCTCGCTTCGTCGCATTTGATCCGGATGCCGGGCTGCTGCTCCGTCTCGATGATCAGCAGGACCCTGGCGCGTGGGCTCGACAGGCGGCAGAGGGGCCGACTGCATGGTCGCGGATGCAAGCCCTCACCGCGTTGGGGGAGACGGACCGGGTCGAGCCGGTCCGTGTCATCGCCGAAGACGCATCGGAGTCGGTCTACCTGCGTCGGGTGGCCGTCGAGGCGCTTGGGGCCCAGGGCGCGGTCGCAGTGCTCGTCGATCTCGCCGGGGACCCGGACGACAGGGTCCGGAACGCTGCGGTCGGCGCGCTCGGACAGACGCACGGAGCCACGACCGAGGCGGCACTGCGCGCGGTGGTGCGCCGCGATCCGAACCCGGACGTCCGGGGGGCAGCATTGCGCGCGCTGGGACCGGTGGCTCCGGGGACTGCCCGCACGGAGGCGCGGCGTGCGCTCGGCGATGCGCGCAACGGCCGGGGCGCCGTCTGGTCTGCGGGGCTGTCCATTCTCGGCCAGCACGGCGAGCTATCGGACATCCGCGCCATGCTGCAACCGGGCGCCCCCGGCCGCATCCGGCCAGGCGCAGCCCGCGCTGCGGCGCGCATCATCGGTCGGCAGTCCGAACCGGCCGCACCAGCGGTTCGCGCCGCACGGGAACGGGTCGCCCGGTTCGTGGAGCCGCTTCTGCTCGACGCGGACCAGCGGACCCGGGAGGCCGCCGTGGGGATCCTCGGTGAGGTCGGCGATGCCCGGTCGATTGCTGCGCTCGAGGCGGTGCGGCGGCGCGAGCCGATCAAGCGGCACCAGGATGCAGCATCGGCGAGCATCCAGCGGATCCGGAGTCGGGCAGCGCCGGCCGAGCCGGGCGAGAATGCCACCGAGGCGCGGTTGCGGGCCATGGAAGACCGGCTCGATGCCGTAGAGAAGGCGCTCGACGAAGCGGACGGTCGGCACTGACCGGGTCGCCCGCGGGCCTGCCGCCCGACGGACCGCGCGTCAATCGGCGGGCGGCTCCGGGGTCGCGACCGCATGTGCCCCGCCCCTGCCGATGCGCAGGCGGGCGAGCACAGGGAGGTGGTCGGACAGCGAGGCATGCTCGCGCATGACCCGGGCGTCCAGCACTTCGATGGGACCGCCGATGAACACGTAGTCGATCTTCCGGTCCGGCTCGCTCGCACCAAAGGGCAGGTAGGTCCGATTCTCCGGAAGGAGCTGCCGGTGGTTGCCCAGCAGCTCGGTGTAGCGCGCCAGCAGGGGATCGATCGGTGAGTCGGCATCGGCGTACAGATCGCGTTCGGTCGCGAGCCGCTGCTTGTCGTCGCCCGTTGGCAGAAGGTTCATGTCCCCGGCGAGGATCCAGGGCTGGTCAGGCGGCCGGGCCGCCATCCAGGCGTCGAGCGCAGCGACCTGGGCCGCGAGCGTGCCGTCTCCGAAGGAGAAGGCCGACAGGTGCGTCACGGCAACCGCGAGCGGCTCTCCGAGACCCTCGACCGCGATCTCCGCGCTGAGGAGGGCGCGCTTGAGATTGAAAGCCTGGACGATTCGGGGCTCGTCGAGAAGCGCGAGCTGCGTCCGCAGTGCGTTGCGCATCGGCGAGCGGCTGAGGATGGCGAGGTGCATGTCCACGGCGCCCAGCGGGTTCGTGAAGGGTTTCGGGACGAAGGGCGACCGGTGGTACGGAGAGGTGGCCACGCACGATGCGGCAGCGGCACGCTTCCAGGGAACGAGCATGTCGACCTTGTGGGTGCGCTTGCTCCCGCGGTCCATTTCCTGGATGAGCGTCAGCTGCGGATCGGCCGCTCGGATCGCATCTCCAATCGCGGCCACCGTTTCATCGACGTCCTGCCGGGGCACATGCACCGCCTCGCCGCCGTCGTAGAAGAACTGGTGCTTGCGACTCGCTCCGTATTGCACGTTCCAGGACATCAGAGTGAACGGCTCATCCACCTGGAGGGCCTGCGCACCGTCGGAACAGATGACCTCCTCCTGCACGACGTCGCCCGGACGGTACTCGGTTCCGAGGATGGACATCCCGAGTGCGCCGATGGCCAGTACGATGGTCCCGAGAGCGCCGATCACGGCCTGGAAGAACTTCTTCATGCGGGGAGCCTACACCCCGCGGTGCACCGTCCGGGGTCGGGTCAGCCGACGCCGCGAATCCGCGCGGCGCGGCGGCGACTCAATGCCTCGTGCATGGCCCGGACCTGATGCCGGTCCTCTCCGGCCATCTTGTCCATGCCCGCCCGTGGATGGACGTTGTGGTAGCCCGTGATCGCGTAGGGAAGCTGGTAGCCCCACCGGAGCTCCTCGTTGAGATGCGCAAATGTCTCGACGAGGTCGAGAACGGGAGCGAC
>JAYYRS010000227.1:0-2719 GCA_036126975.1 Myxococcota bacterium | reverse complement strand
TGGTTGGCGGCCTCGTAGTCCTTGTCGCGGTGGTAGTACCAGGCGAGACCGCCAGCCGTGAAGGCCGTCGGGGCGACGTCGTGTGCGTCCTGCCAGACCGTCCGGGAGTCTTCCCAGGTGGGCAGGCGCAGCTGGAGCGCGAGCACGGAAGGCGCGGCGATCGCGAGGGCAGACCATCGCGGCATCCGGGGCGCGGCGCCGACGAGCGACAGCGCGAGACCCGCCAGGGGCAGGTAGAGGTAGCGCTCCCCCAGCAGCCCCTTGTCGAGGGTCG
The DNA here is from genome assembly GCA_036126975.1 of Myxococcota bacterium. Classification (GTDB taxonomy): domain Bacteria; phylum Myxococcota_A; class UBA796; order UBA796; family UBA2385; genus JAYYRS01. The sequence goes on along the minus strand of JAYYRS010000227.1, from coordinate 2,445 downwards.
CCGCCAGGGAAGGCACGAAGCTTGCGATGGCCCAGGCGCCACCGGCCAGCACAAGGGCGCGCCGCTCGCCCCTCCAGACCGCAGCACCCGCGAGGCTGCCGAGCACGACGAGGCCGAAGAGCGTGTCCCCGAGGGGGGGCAGGTAGTTGATGTGGCGGGCGGGTGTGAGCGGCCAGGGCCAAACGACGAGCTTCCCGTACACACCGGCCACCGCGATGGCGTTGTCTGCGAGAAGGGAGAACGCTCCGGCGTCGGGCGTGATGGCGGCATCCAGGTCGGCCATCCGTCGCAGCGGCAGGTAGGCGCAGACAGCGGCTCCGAGCACCGCATAGCGTCGGAACGGCCCCGGCCGTCGCCATCGGGCAAGGTCCAGGGCGCCGAGCATCACCACGGCCAGGATGGCGCTCTCCTTCGACAACAGGCCGCCCAGCGCCAGCAACCCTGCCAGCAGGAGTCGACCCGGGCGGACCTCGCGGGGTGCCAGCAGTCCCAGCGCCGCGAGGACGAGCGCGGCCGCCATTGCGTCATTGCGTGCTGCGACCAACGCGAGCACCTCGGACTGCACGGGGTGGAGTGCAAACAGCGAAGCGCCTGCGACCGCTGCGAATGGGGCGGCGAAGCGAAGGAGCAGGGCATACAGCGCCGCCACGGCGCCGAGGTGCCAGAGCAGGGAATGTACGTGGGCTGCGGTCGATGAGAGCCCGAACAACGCCCGATCGAGGGCCAGGCTGACCAGCAGCAGCGGGCGGTAGTATCCGCTTTTCAGCGAGCTGAGGCGGGTCGTGCTCCACAGGTCCCGGGTGAAGAATTCCGGCCATCGGGCGAGGTCGCCCGTGAGCTGATTGTCGACAATGAGCGCTTCATCATCCCACGAGAACGAGACGCCCCAGAGGGGTGCATAGGCGGCGGCCGCGACCACCAACAAGAGCGCCAGCGGCCACCATGCTGCGAGCGTGTGGGTGGAGGAGCGATGCGGGCTGGCTTCGGTCATCCGCGCCTGTGTAGCACCCTCCGACGACGGCGGCTCCACCCGGGGGTGACCCGGGACCGCGCGCGCCCTCAGGTGCGGGCGGCGTGGGCCACCAAACCGCGGATTCCACCATCGGCGAGCGCGGACAGGGCTGCCTGGGCTGGGTTCTCGCGTGCAGCGAGTCGCCGCCGCAAGGGGGCGAGCAGGCGGCCCTCGGAACGACCGCGGGCATCAAGCGCGGTTTCGCAGCGGTCGAGGATGCCGGCGATGAGACCGGGCACCGGCTCGTCCGCTGCGAGACCATGCCGGATGACGGCGCCGTGCCAGCGGCGCATGGTCGGCCATGCCGCATCACCCAGCTCGGCGTCGAGGAAGGTCTGCAGCTCTCGCCAGGCGCACACCATGCCGGCGCCGAGTGCTGCGCTTGCGCCGCTCTCATGGAGCGGGCCCTGACAGGCCGCACGGAGTTCCAGGGTGCCGATCGCGGAGCGCGGCCGAGCGGTATTCCAGATGTAGTGCTCGTGGAGAAGGAAGTCGTCCCAGGCCTCGGGCGCGTCGGGTCCTCCCAGCTTCGCCAGATGGTGTGAAAACGTTCCGCCTCCAGCCCGGATCTCGCCGCCGCGGCGCAGCACGAGCAGGTCCTGCTCGGCCAGTCTCCGCACCAGCGCGCGCGCATCGGCGTCGGCGGCTCCGGGCATTCCATGCCGGAAGGTGTCGGCCAGGATCTCGCCCATCTGGTGTTCCCGGGCGCTTGCGGCGCCGCAGTCCCGCCCTCCGAAGACGGGGGAGTTCGCACACAACGCGACGGTGACCGGGGCCAGGAGATTGCAGAGGTTGGTGGCGCCCACCAGCTCATCCCGGCTGATGCTGACGTGTACCTGGTCGGAGGCGGTCAGGGTGAACCAGAGCCAGGGTTCGCCGATGGTCTCCAGCAGCACTCCGTAGCGTGCCTTCGGCGTCATGAGGGACGCCGTCGCGGGGGTCACCGGCTGGATGCCGTAGCCCAGCACATGGACGCCGCGGGCCTTGGCGGCGGCGAGAAGGGGTGCGCGTGCCTCCTCGTGGCGTGCCTGCAGCTCGTGGAGGTCCTGCGCCGGGCCGACGACCACCTCCAGCGTCCCGCGGCCGACCTCGAGCGTGTACTCGACGCGGTCGTTCCGGAGGGCGACCAGCATTCCTCCTTCGCGCGTCTCGCGGAGGCTGGGCTGCGCTCGGGACAGGAGCGGGAGCAGGTCCCGGACGTCGGCTGCGGTGCCGTCGTCGTGCACGACGGGGAACTCGGCCTCCCGCCCGAGCGTCCGCCATCCGGGCGCGCCCGCCGGAAAGCATGCCTCGAACCGATCGCCCAGCGCGTCGAGGCCCCGGCTCACGCGTCCTGCTCGCTGAGCGCTGCGATGATGGACGGGAGGTCGTCGTGGTGGGTGCACACCGCGTCCGCACGGGTGCTGCTCGCTCCCCGGTCGATCACGCCCGTG
>JAYYRS010000226.1:0-9506 GCA_036126975.1 Myxococcota bacterium | reverse complement strand
GTTCGCCATCGGCCGATCGCATCAAAGTTCTCGAAGCCTAGCCCGATGGGGTCCATGAGCCTGTGACAGCCGGCACACTCGGCTACTTCGAGGTGGGTCGAGATGCGCTGCTTCAGGGTGGGAGATGTGGCGTCCGCCTCGGGAATCGAGGTGTCGACGTCCGCGGGGGGCGGGGGCATGGTCTGGCAGAGCAGTCGCTCTCGGATGAACTTGCCCCGGAGTGTCGCAGACGTGGATGAAGTGTGGGCGTTCAGCATGAGGAAGCTGGCCTGTCCGAGCAGTCCGCGTCGTCCGCCATCGACGGGGAGCTCCGTGCGGGCCGTCCCTTCCAGGGCCGGAGAGGGCACGCCGTAGATTGCGGCGAGACGCGGCCCGATGAATGTGGTCCGCGACGTAAAGAGGCTCCGGTAGTCGCCCTCCATGTCGAAGACGAGGTTGCGGATGGTGGCGAGGGTCTCGGCGCGTGCTGCGGGCGCAACCTCGGGGCTGGCGGCCGGGAAGAGCATCGGATCCTTGGATGCGTCGTCGAGGAGATCCAGCTCGAGGATCTCGGTGAAGAGGTTCCCGATGCCGATGCGGCCCCTGGCGTCCGCCAGCATCCGCTCCGCCTCGGCACGCAGTCCTTCCGGGCTTGCCAGCTCGCCTGCTTCGGCCGCGGCGAGCAGTGTCTCGTCGGGGGTCGTGTTCCACAGCAGGTAGGACATCCGGCTCGCAAGCTCGACGTCGGTGAGCACCCTCGAACCACTGGCGTCGGGTTCTCCCAGCTCCACGCGGTAGACGAAGTAGGGAGACTGCAGGAGTGCGGCGATGACGTACATCGCGCCCACCTCGAAGTCCCCGGTGTCCCCGCCGACCTCGGTGTGGAGTCCTACCAGTGTGGAGACCTCCTCCGCGCGGAGGGCGCGCCGCCAGGCCCTGCGCCCGAGGGCCTCGACGAACTCGGTGGCGCAGGTTGGGTCGTCGGGGCTCGCGGGCGCGCAGCGCAGCCATGTGGCCAGCCTGTCAGGATGGTCGACGACCTGCTCGGCGATGAGGAATGCCGCGTCCTCATACTGCTCGACGCCCCGCGGTGACAGGCTGGTTGCGCTGGCTCCGACGCTCTGCAGACCGGCGTCCCGGAGGTCAGGCTCCAAGGCGGTCGGCAGCACGAGGTCTTCGCCGAACAAGACCGCGCTGGGGTTTTCGAACTGTGGCGCCGGGAGGCGTCGCAATCGGGGGGGGGGCAGTGTAGGCGGCGGGGCAGCCTCGAGCATCGAGGGAGTCGAGCCATCCCCGGTCGGGGTGCCCGGGCCGCTGCAGGCCATGAGCACGGCCAGCAGCAGGATCGGAGGACGCGGTTGCATGCAGGAGCAGGATAGCGCCCGAGCAGCCGATCAGGAAGGCCCCCGAATCCCCTGCGTGGCGCGGTTCGACAGGGCGCGACCCAGGGGGCAGCGAGACAATGGAGGGCCCCGACCGGAGGCGGGGGCGGCGGTGTCAGGTCGTCTGCCGTCGATGGACGTCGGAACTCTCGCGGTCGATGCCCGTGAGGCGTTAAATGAACCGCCACACGCTGGAGTGCACCCATGTCCACCGCGCCGCTTGTCGACCTCCCCGAAGATGTCCAGGACATCAAGAACCTCGCGCGGGATTTTGCCCGCAATGAAATCCTGCCGGGCGCAGCCGCCCGCGATGAGAGCCATGAGTTCCCAAGCGAGCTCGTGCAACAGCTCGGCGAGATGGGATTCATGGGCATCTTCGTGCCCGAGGAGTACGGCGGGGTGGGCATGAGCGTCCTCGCCTACGTCTCGGCTCTCGAAGAGGTGTGCTACGCCGACGCGGGCGTGGGCGTGATCATGTCGGTGAACAACTCGCTCGCCGGCTGGCCGATTCTCGCCTTTGGCACCGAGGAGCAGAAGCACCGGTTCCTGACGCCCATCGCGACAGGAGAGAAGGTGGGCTGCTACGGCCTGACCGAGCCCGAGGCCGGGTCCGACGCCGGCGCACAGAAGACCCGCTACGACAAGAACCCGGCGGGCAACTATGTGCTCAACGGCACCAAGATGTGGATCACGAACGGGCCACAGGCGGGGATCTGCGTCACCTACGCCAACCGGGACCCTGCTCTCCGGCATCGGGGCGTCTCTGCGTTCATCCTCGAGAAGGGGATGCCAGGGTTTGCGGTCGGCAAGGTCGAGGAGAAGATGGGCATCGCGTGCAGCAGCACGTCCGAGCTGGTCTACACCGACCTCGAGGTCCCCGTGGGGAACCTGCTGCACGCGGAGGACAAGGGATTCCACGTCGCCATGGCCACCCTGGACGGCGGTCGGATCGGGATCGCAGCGCAGGCGCTTGGAATCGCACAGCGGGCGTTGGACCTGGCGGTCGAGTACAGCAAGACGCGCGTGGCGTTCGGCAAGCCCATCGCCACCAAGCAGGCGATCCAGTGGATGGTCGCGGACATGGCCACGAAGGTCGACGCAGCGCGCCTGCTCACCCAGCGGGCCGCACTGCTCAAGGACAAGTACAAGAGCGAACCCCTTGAGGTCCAGCAGGCGATGTGCGGGCGCGCGTGTTCCATGGCCAAGCTCTACGCGTCCGAGGCCGCGAACTTCTGCGCGGACAAGGCGCTGCAGATCCACGGCGGGTATGGCTACAGCAAGGAATACGAGGTCGAGCGGCTGTACCGGGATGCCCGCATCACCACGTTGTACGAGGGAACCAGCGAGATCCAGCGGCTCGTGATCGCCAAGAGCATGCTCGGCTGAGAAGGCAGCGGGCGGCAACTTTCGGCGACCACGTCTCGGCGGAGGGTGGTCCACCACTTGCCGGACGGGTTGCGTCCGCCTACCGTCAGGACTTGCCCCGGGAGGCTGGAACGTGGAGTCGGGAAGCGGCAGGCGGCGGACGCGGGGCGGACGTCGGCGCGGTGCGCCATCGGCCCTCGTGACTGGGACGAGCACCGAGTTCCTGGGACGGAAGCCGCATCCACGGGCCGTCCGCGCCCGACCGCTCGTGTTCGTCCTGGGCCCCCCAGGCGTTGGCAAGACCGAGGTGGCGCGGCGACTCGCGGGTTCGCCCCATCTGGAACTCACCGAGCGAGAGCTGCTGGAGATCGTCGCTGCCCGGACGAAGACCCGCCGGTGGGACCCTGCCGTGTTGCATGCGGATTCGCTCGTGCTCGACGGCCCGGTCCTCCTGGGCAGCCGTCCAGGCTTCGCGCGCGCATTGACTGCGTTGCTCGGAGTCCGTGCGCGGGCCGGCCGGCGCACGGTGGTCACGGAGGCGGTCGATCGCAGCCCCCTGGCGCCCGTAGCGGAGGGCATCGACCCGGACCTGCGAGCGACGGTCGTGCTCCGGTTCCCCATCGGCCGGGGTCGCAGACGCTTCGCGCGGAAGGTCTGCACCGAGCTGGGTCTGGATGTCGCCCGCGCGAGGGGCGTCCACGACCTGGAGCCCTGGTCCTATGCGGCGGTCCGACGCGCGCTGGCCGGCGGGGCGGATACGCGCGAGCCGTAGGCCGCGCGACCCGCCACCGGGCCTCCTCGGGTCAGCCGGTGTCGCGCCCCGCTCCTGTGAAGGCGGCGATGAGCTGTCGCGCGGCGGTGGTCGGGGGCAGCGTGCCTGCCTGCACCGCGGCTTCGGTCTCTGGCAGGGCCCGCGCAACCTCGGGGTGGGTTTGCAGCACCTGCAGCAGGCGGTCATCGAGAAGGTCCCACATCCAGCGGAGACGCTGCCCCTGTCGGCGAACCTCGAGTGCTCCTGACGTCTGCTGTGCGGTCCGATGGCGGAGCACCGCCTGCCAGACCGCGTCGATCCCGCCGCCCTCGATGGCCGAGCAGGTCAGCACGGGCGGAACCCAGTCCGCGTCGTGGGGGTGCAAGGTGTGAATCGCGGAACGGTAGTCGTGCGCCGCGCGCTCGGCGTGCGGGGCATTGTCGCCGTCCGCCTTGTTGACCGCGATGAGATCTGCCAGCTCCATCAGACCGCGCTTGATGCCCTGGAGTTCATCCCCGGCGCCCGCGAGCATCAGCACACAGAAGAAGTCGGTCATGCCCGCCACGACCGTCTCGGACTGCCCGACGCCGACGGTCTCCACCAGCACGATGTCAAAGCCGGCAGCTTCGCAGAGGAGCATGGCTTCGCGGGTCCGTGCAGCAACACCGCCCAACGTGCCGCCCGTCGGGGATGGCCGCACGAAGGCACGGGGATCGTTCGAGAGTCGGTTCATCCGCGTCTTGTCGCCCAGGATGCTGCCGCCCGTCCGGGATGAGGTGGGGTCGATCGCCAGCACGGCGACCCGCTGCCCGGAGGCGGTGAGCCGCGTCCCCAGCTCCTCGATGAAGGTCGACTTGCCGACGCCCGGGACGCCGGTAATCCCGACACGGATGGCGTTGCCGGTGTGAGGCATCAACTCCGTGAGCACGGCCGCAGCGAGGGCTTGATGTTCTGACAGGGTGCTTTCTGCCAGCGTGATGGCCCGCGCGAGCACCCCACGCTCGCCCGAACGAATGCCGTTGAGCAGCTCTGCCTGGCCGAGCCTGCGGCGCCTCACGCCTCCAGCTCGAGACTGGCGCACAGCGCGTCGAGCAGGGTGTCCGCTGCCTCGGAGATGACGGTTCCGGGGCCGAAGATGGCCGCGGCGCCAGCGTCCTTGAGCGCGGCATGGTCCTGCGGAGGCACGACACCGCCGACGACCACGAGGATGTCTCCCCGTCCTTCGCGTGCGAGGGCGGCGCGCAGCGCAGGTACCAGCGTGAGATGTCCCGCCGCGAGTGAGCTCACACCGACCACGTGGACGTCGTTCTCGACCGCCTGCCGAGCGGTCTCGTCCGGGGTCTGGAACAACGGTCCGATGTCGACGTCGAACCCGAGGTCGGCAAATGCGGTGGCGATCACCTTTTGTCCCCGGTCATGTCCATCCTGGCCCATCTTTGCCAGGAGGATCCGCGGTCGGCGTCCCTCCTGCGCGGCGAATGCGTTGATCCGGGCCTGCACGTTGGCGACTTCGTCCGTGTCCTGGCCGACCTCGGATGCGTACACGCCCCGGATCGCCTGGGGAGTGGCCTCGTGGCGGCCGAAGACCTTTTCCATGGCGTAGCTGATCTCCCCGACGGTTGCCTTCGCGCGGGCGGCGTCGACCGCGAGGGCGAGGAGGTTTCCGTCGCCGCTGTCCGCGGCACGTGTGATGGCGAGCAGGGACGCCTGCACGGCTGCGTCGTCGCGCTCAGCTCGCACCCGCTGCAGGCGGGCGATCTGGGCGCCGCGGACGGCGTCGTTGTCGACCTTGAGGACGTCGACTGGTGGCTCGTTTTCGAGCCTGAACCTGTTGACGCCGACGATGGGCTGTCTTCCGGAGTCGATGCGCGCCTGGGTCCGGGCCGCGGCCTCCTCGATGCGCATCTTCGGGATGCCCTTCGCGATCGCCTTCGCCATGCCGCCCAGGTCGTCGATCTCCTGGATGTGGCGCCAGGCCCTGTGCGCGAGCTGATGGGTCAGGGTCTCCACGAGGTAGGAGCCGCCCCAGGGATCGACCTGTCGGCAGGTGTCGGTCTCCAGCTGCAGGAACAGCTGGGTGTTCCGAGCGATGCGCGCACTGAAGTCCGTCGGAAGGGCCAGCGCCTCGTCAAAACTGTTGGTGTGCAGGCTCTGGGTGTGACCATGCGTGGCCGCCATGGCCTCGATGCAGGTTCGCACCGTGTTGTTCATGACGTCCTGGGCGGTGAGTGACCAGCCCGATGTCTGGGAATGCGTTCGCAGGCTGAGGGACTTCGGATTCGTGGGAGAGAACTCCGAGACCAGTCTCGACCACAGCAGTCGCCCTGCTCGCAGCTTGGCGACCTCCATGAAGAAGTTCATGCCAACGCCCCAGAAGAAGCTGATCCGGGGTGCAAATGCGTCGACGGGCAGGCCACGGGCGACGCCCGTGCGGATGTATTCGATTCCGTCTGCCAGCGTGTACGCGAGCTCGATGTCCGCAGTCGCTCCGGCCTCCTGCATGTGGTAGCCGCTGACGCTGATGCTGTTGAAACGCGGCATGTGGGCTGCGGTGTGCGCGAAGATGTCGCCGATGATGCGCAGGCTGGGCTCGGGGGGATGGATGTAGGTGTTGCGGACCATGAACTCCTTGAGGATGTCGTTCTGGATGGTCCCAGCGAGGGACGCCTGATCGACCCCCTGCTCCTCGGCCGCGACGATGTAGAGCGCCATGACGGGGATCACGGCACCGTTCATGGTCATCGAGACGCTCATCTTGTCGAGCGGGATGCCGTCGAAGAGGATCCGCATGTCGGCAATCGAGTCGATCGCCACGCCGGCCATGCCCACGTCGCCGGCGACCCGGGGATGGTCCGAGTCGTACCCGCGGTGCGTCGCGAGGTCGAAGGCGATGCTCAGGCCCTTCTGGCCCGCTGCGAGGTTTCGGCGGTAGAAGGCGTTGGATGCCTCGGCGGTCGAGAAGCCCGCGTACTGCCGCACGGTCCACGGGCGCATGCGGTACATGCTGCTGTAGGGACCCCGCAGGAAGGGTGGAAGTCCCGGGTACGTATCGAGGTGCTCCATCTCGGCGAGGTCGGCCGCCGTATGCAGTCGGGGCACGTCGATGCCTTCCGGCGTGGACCAGACGGCGCCGCGGTCGACGGTCGCTGGAGCAGAAGGGGAGGCGGTCTGCCAGCCCACGGTGGAGAAGTCGGGAATGCGGCTCATGGGATCACCCCGTCCGCACGGAGGATATCCTCGACGACCGCCCGTGCGTCAGCGCCGAGAAACAGGAATGCATCGACACCGGCGGCCACCAGCTCGGCTTCGTTTTCGCCGGGACGGCCCGCAAGCAGCACGCGTCTCGCGCCCGCCTGACGCAGGGCCTGGGCGGTGTCAGCACCGTGGCTGACGACACGCGCGTCGGTGGTGCAGATGCAGGCCTGCGCGCAGCCGCTCCGGGCGAAGGCGGCGGCGACGGATGCCGCATCGTCGAACCCTCCGGCGTCGACGCACTCGATCCCGCCTCCGTTCAGCAGATTCGTGATCCAGGTGGCACGTGCGGTATGGACCGCCAGGGGACCCAGATTCGCGAGGAAGACCCGCGGTGGGGTGCCGGTCTTTGCTGCGTGTGCATCGCTCGAATCCCGAAGCGCCTCCCATCCTGCAGACAGGGGAACGGCGCGCAAGGGTTCCATCCTGTCGCCTGCCGCGACCGCACCGATGTCTGCGGGCGGTATGCCGACGCGTTTCGGGACGGACTCGCCGAGATTCGGAAAGGCGTTCACGCCGACGATGCTGGTCATGCGGCGGGCGACATCCCGCTCGCGGGCAGCGACGAGGGGAGGCAGCCGTTCCCGCGCGGCCTGGATGCCCGCGATGGTTCCGAGCCCGCCCGCAGCCTCGAGTGCCTGCAGGGCGGTCCAGGCCCGCGCAGACAGACGCTCTGTCAGGGACTCCAGGGCCCAGCTGCCGCCAGCTGCGTCCACGGGATGGCCCAGATGGCTTTCCAGGGCAAGTATCAGCTGGGTGTTGCGCGCGAGTCGCCGACTGTCGGCATCGGGGAGTCCCAGTCGTGTGTCCCAGGGGGTTGCCGTGATGGCGTCAGCACCGCCCACCGCTCCCGCGAATGTGGCAGCGGTGACGCGAAGGATGTTTACCCAGGGGTCGCGGACGGTCATGACCCGTCGGGCCGGGAAGGTGTGGACGTGCGCGGGTCCAGTGGATGCGCCGCAGGCCTCCATCACCCGCCCCCAGACGGCCCGGAAGGCGCGGAGCTTTGCGATCCCCATGAGGAAATCACAGCCGAGGGCGAGGCGGAATCCCAGCCGCGCGTTGGCCGCGTCCGGTTCGAGGCCGGCGGTTTCCATCGACCGCAGCCATGCGATGCCGGTCGAGGCAGCGATGGCGATGTCGAGCTCCTCGGAGGCACCCGCTGCGTGCCATGCCCGGGTGTCCGCGGCGACGATCCGGAGCCCGGGACGGTCCAACGACGCGGCGAGTGCGGCGCCATCGGAGAGCGCGTCGTCAAGGCTGCCGGGCAGTGCGCCCGTGGCTGCAAGCGTTCCAATGGGGTCGATCGCCAGGTCGCCGCGGCGCACGCCCAGCGCCAGCGCTGCCCGGGCCATCGCTCGTCCGCCCGCCCCTGCGTCCAGGGACACCGGTATGTGGGCGAGGTCTGTATCGCCCAGGGCGACGCCGAGGTCGCCCGGTGCGGAGATGCGGATGCCGTGGCCCCGACCCCCGCTGTCGAGCACCAGATGCACGGACGTCACGCCGCGGGCCAGGTCTCGCTTGATCTCGGCCGCGGTGGCTGCGGGAGAGGGATGGATGAAGGACTGCCGGATGTCCCACCCGGGCTCTCCCACGGGTCGGCTGCCCCGTGTGAACGGAGCAGTGCCCGGAAGGCCTGCCGGGTCGGCGTCGGTCGGGTGATCGTGTCGGGTGACCAGCGGCTGCAGGGCGATGCCCTCGAGCAGGTGCGTCACGAGACGCTTGTCGAAGGAGGCGCCCCTGAGGTCACGCTCGACGCGCGCACGCCACGCCTCTGCAGAGACGGGGGCGGACGAGCTGGTCAGGTCGAATGGGGTCGGTTCCATGCGGTGCGATTAGCCGGTCCCTGCGGAGCCCGCCCGCTGCAGGGCGCGAGGCTGCTCACAGGAACCGGTCGACGCCCACCACACCGTCGGAGGCCATGTCCGCTGCGTAGCGATAGGGCGGGTCCAGCAGCGCGTTGATGCGGTCCATCAGGACGTCGGTGGCAGCCTGGAAGGCGGGCCCGTGCTGAGTGGTCGCATCACGGGTCAGCGGTGTGAAGGGCTCGTGGACCCAGTGGGGGCGCAGCGCAGGGTCCTGCGGCGTGAGTGGTCGACCGCAGCGATAGACGATGCGTCCGCCCCGCGCGAAGGGAAGGTTCCCGGGGTACACCCGGTCGCTGCCGGAGCAACCGATGGGCACGATCGGCACGCCGAGGTGCTGGGCGACCTGCATCAGGCCGGTGTGACCACGACTCAGCCGAAGCGAGCGTGTGCCTTGCGGAAAGACGAGCACGTACAGGCCGACCTCAAGGGCCTGCCGGTTGAGGCGCATGACCTCCTGCATGAGGCCGAGGAAGCGTGCCTGCATCTCCGCGCCGAACGCCTGGCCGCCGTGCAGCTGGACGAACCGGGCGACCGCCTCGCCTCGTGCCAGTGCGTGCTCGATGCCAGCGCCTCCGTCGACCACATCACGCAGGGCACGGTAGGTCGGGGCATCGAGCGGGCCCATGCCCGCCTGCTGCCAGGCCGTCGCGATCACGTAGCCACGGCTCGCCAGGGGAATCTGGCTCATGAGGTCGAAGAAGTACCGCATGAAAGGATTGTTGTAGTACTTCGCCTTTACCCAGGTGGTCGTGTACCGCCCGTGCTGGTGCATCTGGCACTGGAATGGCCAGTAGTTGTACCGGTCGGTGTGATTCATCGCCAGAAAGCACGGCCCCGTGTCGAGCACATGCTCGAGGCCCTCCACGGTGATGTGCGTGCGACGTGGGTATCGGTAGTCGACGTGCATCA